>JAGTQZ010000008.1 GCA_018396705.1 Candidatus Bathyarchaeota archaeon | reverse complement strand
TGGTGGTTTAAATGTCGGCGGCCGAAAACTCCAAGTCAAACTAATACAATACGACGACTCCAGCGACCCCTCAAAAGCAACAGCCCTAGTCGAACAACTAATACTCCAAGACAAAGTCCACATAATAATAGTACCTCCAGGTCCACCGGTAATCAGCATACCAGTTAGCCAGGCCGCCGAGCATCATAAAATCCCCTGTCTCGCCGATGGGTTTCTAGAGGCTTGGTGGGGTGCAGGGCCGTATAAATACTGTTGGACCGGTAACCTGCCTTGGTTTGCCACACCTATTCCAGAAGGTGATTTCAGAGCTGGTAAGCGTGGGTACAACGCTCTCTTTAATTTCCTAGACTTTACTGAACTATTCCGTGACAAGATTAACAAGAAAATCGCCCTTTTCGCGTTGGATGATGCGGATGGACGTACATTTTACGAGTTAGCTTCAAAAGTTGCTGAAGAGGCTGGGTATACTGTTGTTGGTGTTGAAAAAAGTCTTGGTTTATATGCTCCTGGAACTATGGACTTTACAGCAATAATCCGCGAATGGAAAGATGCTCAAGCCGAAGTTCTTTGGGGTATGTCTGTAGGTGCAGATTTCGCAACCATGTGGAGACAAGCCACAAGTTTAGGATGGAAGCCGAAAATGGCCATGGATGGAAGGGCTCTTAAAAACTATGATGATGTAGCGGCCATAGGCGGGGACCTTGCCATTGGATTGGCCGACCCATTTCAAGCTTGGCACCCAAGCCTACCATACAAAAGTTATTACGGTGGCAGAACATGCGCAAGTCTGGCTGAGGAATGGACAAATGAAACAGGAAAAGCTTGGACGGAGATGTTAACAACATATCACTGGGCTGAAGTGGCATGTAGAGTGGTAGAAATTGCAGGAAGTTTAGATCCAGAAAAGATAAATCAAGCATTTCCTCAAGTTGATTTTATGTCAATAGCTGGAAGAGTAAAAATCATTGCAGAGTTTCATAGTAGTCCATCTCTGTTTCATGTGGTTCAATGGGTGAAGACAAATAAGCCTTGGGTATGGGAAGCAGAAATTGTCTGGTGTGCAGATCCGTCTATAACTCCTACTCACGAAATAATCTTCCCGCTGCCCTAGCAAAAGTTAATAATTGAATTCACATATTAACAATCTTCATTTTTATTTCAAACATAAAAAAGATGGATAAAACAAACTATAGCTTCAAGGTGAAAATATGAATGGAAGTGATATAAGGAAAAGTTATGTGCCTACAAGTCTGCTTGGTTTTACAGACGCGTACGTTCCGACGGAAGTTCACATCAGGAATGGTAAAATAATAAGACTAAAGCCTATGTTCTTTGACGGATTTTCTTATACGATTAAGGCGCGTGGCAAGACTTTCACAAAACCTGGAAAGACCTTGCAAGCACCGTTTGAACTTGCCTTTAAGTTACGTGTATACTCACCGAATCGGGTTAGGTATCCGTTAAAACGAGTTGACTTTGACCCAAATGGTGAGCGAAACACTCAAAATAGAGGTAAAAGTGGGTATGTCAGAATAAGCTGGGACGAAGCGTTAGAGATCATAGCTAGTGAAATTAATAGGATAAAAGAAAAGTACGGTCCCCACGCGATAGCTGTTTTAGCTGACGGTCATGGACAATCAAGCTTCCAGACATTACATTTCTATGCGCATGAGCTTTTTGAGCATTTAGGTGGCTGCACACATATTATTCGAAATCCAGACAGTTGGGAAGGGTATTACTGGGGGGCAAAGCATGTATGGGGTGGTGAGGGACTTAAATGCGGATTGCACTTTCAAGATGTTATCTACGAGGACGTTTTGGAAAATACGGAACTTATGATACTCACGGGGGCTGATCCTGAAACTACCTCTTGGGGGTTTTGTGGGCAAAGCGGTTCAATAGTTATGTGGTGGATTAAAGAGGCCGGTATAAAATGTATAGCCATAGCTCCAGATGCCAATTATACGACCGTTAAGTGGGCTGACAAATGGATACCAATAAGACCCAACACCGACGCAGCTCTGTACTTAGCAATAGCCTACATGTGGATAGAAGAGGAAACATATGACAAGGAATATATCAAAACTCACGTTCATGGATTCGAAGAATTTCAAAAATACGTCCTCGGCCATGAAGACGGGATTTCAAAAACCCCAGAATGGGCATCAAAGATAACGGGAGTCCCCACTAGAACAATAAAAGCCTTAGCAAGAGAGTGGGCGTCTAAAAGAACATCAATAGGCATAGTATTCGGGGGACCAAAAATAAGGGGACCATACTCAACAGAGCCTGCAAGATTAGAGGCTATACTGTTGTCCATGCAAGGACTTGGGAAACCAGGGGTTCACATGGTGAGACTTCTTCCAACATGGACGTTTGGACGTGTCTTACCGGGTGTTCCCACGAATATAGAAATTTATTCGGGAGCGATAGAAGCTATAGCTGCAAAGGGTATGCCGATAAACCCGGGTAACCTTTGGGGGTTAATACCTTACAATCCACCTTTCATTCCCAAGACACTGTTGCCAGACGCTATTCTCAATCCACCAGTAAGCTGGTATGGTACTGGTGCTATTATGGCATTAATGGAAGACCAGTTTGTTAAGTATACATATCCCTTTGAGGGATACCCTGAAATCCATATGATATTCAATGAAAACGGCTGCTGGACCACATGCTGGAACGAAGGCTATAAAATGATCGAAGCCCTAAGAAGCCCAAAAATAGAATTCATAGTGGCAGTGCATCCATGGTTTGAAAATGACTGTAAATTCGCAGATATAATTCTCCCAGCATGCACAGTTTTTGAGACAGAAGATATGGCTGTTAAAGTTGATCCTCCAGAGTACACAATTGCATGGTGGGTTGATAAGTGTATCGAGCCCATTGGCGAGTCAAAGACCGACTATGAAATAATGCGTTTAATAGCACAAAAAATTGGGTTGAATTCCTACTTAGAGAAGTTTCCAGAGTTTGAAGAGTTCGCCAAAAAAATTTACGAGGAGTCTGTATGTCCCAAATATATGAGCTGGGAGGAATTCAAAAGGAAAAAAATATTTTTCCTCCCTGCACCACCGCCTGAAGAATGGGAAAAGATGAAGAAGAAACTCAATGTTAAGCCAGGCTTAGGTTCCTTCTACGAGGATCCTCTCAACAACCGACTGGAAACACCCACCGGAAAACTTGAGTTCTATTCTACAGGCCTTGCTGAAAACTTTCCAGAAGACACCGAAAGACCTCCAGTACCTCATTACATTCCTTATGGCGAAACTCATCAGGAAAGCCTGCTGCATGCAAGGGCTAAGAGATATCCGCTCCTAATGGTTAGCAACCATCCAAGATGGAGGGTTCACGCTCAAAATGACGATATAGTATGGCTTAGGGAGATACCTACATGCAAAATAAAAGGGCCAGACGGCTATCTATATGAACCAGTCTGGATCCATCCAAGCGACGCCGCAAAACGCGGAATAAAACATGGAGACATAGTCAAAGTCTACAATGAAAGAGGCACCGTTTTAGGTGCTGCCTACATAACAGAGCGTATAATGCCTGGAGTGGTTAGCATGGATCATGGGGCAGGGGTTGACTTACTGTCCGTAGAATACAAAATAGATAGAGGAGGTGCCATAAACCTTATAACTCCATCGAAGACAACTTCAAAAAATGTTCCTGGCATGGTGGTAAGCGCATTTCTAGTTCAAATCGAAAAAGCAAACATAGACTAAACATAAACAAGATACTAAAGATATTTAACAAAATTTTTACGACCTAACCGCTGGCCTGCGTCAGGAGGCTTTCGTGAAAGTTAAATTAGCTACTTAGTCTAGCAGTATAAATAGCCCAGCAGCAAATACGCTAAAGGAAAAGCTCCGAAAATCCTAGTAACGTAAACCTTATATAAAGATATATGCCACTAACTTCGGTTCAGTGGTAAATATGAATAGAAAAGGCGTTGCTTTCCGTTTGAAGGTGCTTTTGGTGGCGATCGTAATAATCGTCGCTGCTATCGTCGGCGTCTTAGTATATCTTTACACAACTCCCGGAGGAGTTGAGGAGGTCCGAATTGGAAATCTAGTTTCAATGACAGGATTCATGGCCGCATTCGGTCAACCAGCTGCCTTTGGTATTAAGAAATGTGTTGAGGATGTGAATAACCTTGGTGGTTTAAATGTCGGCGGCCGAAAACTCCAAGTCAAACTAATACAATACGACGACTCCAGCGACCCCTCAAAAGCAACAGCCCTAGTCGAACAACTAATACTCCAAGACAAAGTCCACATAATACTTACTAATCCAGGTCCACCAATAATTCATATTCCAGTTTCAGGCGCGGTGGACAAATTTAAGGTGCCTGCGCTTGTGGACGGGGTTATGGAGCCATGGTGGAATTCCGGACCCTATGAGTATGCATGGGCTATAGGCCCGGTACTTGTTACACCAGTTCCGGAAGGAGACTTTAGGGCTGGTAAGCCTGGGTATTCTGCCATTGGAAATTATTTGGACTTCACTAATTTGTTCCGTGAAGAAATCAATGGTAAAGTAGCGTTGTTTGCACCGGATGATGCTGATGGCAGACCTTGGTATGATCTTGCAACTGGAATCTTGCAAGGTGCCGGGTATACTGTTGTTGGTGTTGAAAAACGTCTTGGTCAATATGCTCCTGGAACTATGGACTTTACAGCAATAATCCGCGAATGGAAAGATGCTCAAGCCGAAGTTCTTTGGGGACTATCCATTGGAAGCGATTTTGCAACTATGTGGAGACAAGCCACAAGTTTAGGATGGAAGCCGAAAATGGTTCTGGATGGAAGGGCCCTCAAAAACTATGAGGACGTAGCAGCGATAGGTGATCCAAACCTTGCCGTCGGTTTGGTTGATCCATTTAACGTATGGAACCCATATATACCATACAAAAGTTACTACGGCGGGAGAACCAACATGCAGCTGGCTGAGGATTGGACAGAGGAAACTGGGAGATCTTGGTCAGATGCTTTAAGCGCGTATTCGTGGGCTGAAGTGGCATGTAGAGCAATAGAAATGGCTGGAAGTCTGGATCCTGAAAAAATACTGGATGCCTTATCTAACATTGACGTTGTTGCAATGGCGTTTGGAAGAGTAAAGTTCGTAAAAGATTTCCACTTTTGTCCTCAAGTGCTTTATGTAGGTCAATGGTTTGTAGATGAGCATGGAAAGCTGAAGATGGAGATTGTTTACTCGCCAAATCCGGATCTACAACCTACACGTGAACCATTATTCCCGCTTCCCTAAACCTTAAGACTTTAATCAAAAATCCCCCCTCACATCTTTTTGAATATGGACCTTGTAATCCATTCGGAAGGTTGGTTCCCGTTAAAATGATTTTATACTGTGTTCGGTCTACAACTATGTTCCTGAAGCGTCGCTGAGCTGCATTGGAAATGTTGAAAAGTTGAATAGAATGAGTTTTTATTGATAATTGACATTAGTCTAGGTTGGCGGATATGACTGGGAACGAGCAGATTGAGGATATCTTATTAAAAATGGCTATGCTTCATAGACTTAAAGTTTGTTTTTTAAACGTTTTGGCGAAAAGGCGAAGACTCGAAGCAGAACTTATGGAAATCAAAAAAATAAGCGAAAAAGTCTGTAGGGAGAGAGCTAAAGAACTGACAGGGCGAGAGGAATATTTAAACGTGAAGATACACTCTTTTAAAAACCAAGAAAGAAGGCTTTATCAAAAGCTCAAATGGATGGAAGAACAATTAAAAACTAGTTAGATCAAATTTAAACGTATCCAATCGAAAGGTCTTTATAGTATATAAGTGTTATTAAAAAATCTCAATTAAGGTGTTTAAATGATTGGGACTTTTGAGAACCTCGTATATGGACTATTTAAAGAAGCTTTTCTAGAATTGCGCGAGGGAGCTGTGATTTACTTAGTCCTAAATGGTGACATTTACAAAGTAGCTAGAAACCATGCTGGGGTTAATTTTCTGCAACCTTCAGAAAATGATAAACCCTTAGTTGTATTTAAAATAAATAAGGATGCTATCAATTCTCTGGCTTGCGAAAAAGAATTTAAAAACATTAGAAATATTATGCGGAATCTATATTTAAAGGGAGACATTCAAGTGAAGGTGGTTGCTCCCACTTCCGCATTAGTAGCATATAGAGCATCATTTATGCTGAGAAAGTTGGGTTTGACAATGGAAGGAGGTTGCACCTAAAAATGGTTTTTGACCCCTCTATGCTAGAAGAATCTGTCAAGGACACTCCTTTTGCTGCAATGTATCCGGATATTTTGGCAATGTTTCCAGAGTTTAAAAATAGGATGTCTGAGCAGTTAAAAAGGGAGGTTGTTGGAGAACTTAAAAGACTCATTGGTGATGAAAATGTGTCAGACAATCCAGCGGTGTGCGCAAGTTACGGTGCGGTGCCGTTTCTTGTTCCAGAGATAGTTATTCGACCAAAAGAGGTAGAACATGTTCAAGCCGCGCTTAGGATAGCTAATAAACACATTATACCAGTAACCCCTGTGGCTGGTGGGTGTCTTCTTTCAGCTTCTTCTACCTTTTGTATTCCACGTGGCATAGTCCTCGACATGTCTGGAATGAACAGGATAATAGAGATAAATACTGATGAAGGATACGTCGTTCTTGAACCAGGTGTCACGAATGGTCAGCTTTATAAAGCATTGCAACCGCTCAAGTATTGGCATTCAAAAGGCAGTTATAATCCTCAGCTGAGTGTTTTCGGTCCTGCAACTACACAAGTTCAGGGACATAGAGGAAGTGGAGGTTTTGACGATATTTTAGGTTTTGAAGTGGTGTTGCCGGACGGAACGTTAGTTAGAACAGGTGGAGCTGTCGCTGAACATGGAAGCTGGGCTCATCAATACTTCAACTTTCCAGATATACACGGCCTTTGGTTGAATGCTAATGGTATGTTAGGCGTTGTCACTAAATTCGCGTTGAGAATTTATCCGCAAGGGGAGGTAGCCAACTTTCACATAACTGGTTTTAATTCAACGGAGTCTGCCGTGAAATTCTGTAGGCAGGTGTGTCTTCGCGGTGCTGCCGAACATGTAGTTATCTGGCATTGGGTAGCGCTTTTACAGATGGAACGATGGGGAAAAATGCTGTACGGAAACGTCCTTGACGGAGAGTTGATTCCATACGATACATGGAGTCCTCGAAATTTCTACGATCCTCCTGAAGGAGTGCCACTTTGGCTTACAGTCACAACTTTTGAAGGATTCAAAGAAGTTGTTGAGGCGCAGATTAAAGTTTGTGATAGACTCGCTCGAGAGAACGGGGGAACTGTTTATAATCATGAGGATTTTAAGCGTGTTTTTCCATACTTTTATGAAATGTGTGTAGAGAGGCATGTGAAACATGAACCACCTCGCTCACCAGCAATGGCTCTCGGCCTCATGGCTCCATTTTTTACCGCTGCTTATATAGGTCTTGTTCCACCAAGAAATTTAGTGCAGATGGAGAAGCACCTTGTTGACCTTTTCGAAGGTAAAGAAGGGATGTCTCTGATCTCGGCTTATATTCAGCCCTTTGATCAGGGTAGGATGATGTTTCACAGATTTTATATCTCTAGGTTTGGCGGGACGTTCAATGAGCTTAGGGAGGATTTAAGGAAGTATGCGACATATTCAGCTGAATTGTTAAGGAAGTATGGTTTTTTTGGTCATAAACCACCAGCAACAAGAGAGGAAGCTAAAGCAATCCTACAACAGACGGGTGGCTACTACGAGGTGTTAAAAAGAATTAAGAAAGCGTTAGATCCAAACAATATTATGTCCCCACACATGTGGCCTGAATAGCAGGAGGTAGGCGAGTTGGTCAGTTTGAAAGAAATAAGGGATCACATAGGCGTTGATGTTATGGCTTGCATTAGATGTCGCAGCTGCATATGGTCAGATCTTCCAGAATTTCTTCCCGTATGTCCATCCTATGAGAGATATGGTTTTTATGCCTACTCTGGCTCCGGAAAAATATCACTAGCAAGAGCCATCGTTTTCGGATCTATAAGCTATGACAAGAATCTTGCGGAAGTGTTTTATAAATGCACAATGTGTGGAGCGTGCCAAGAAAATTGCGCAATATTCGGCAAAAAGTTTTTCGGCGAGGAATATATAGAAAAGGGCTGGACAACTATCACTGATGTGATTCAATTCGTCAGAGAGCAGCTTGTCGAGAGAGGCATAGTTTTTCCAGAACATAAGGCACTTCTCGAAAACACTGTTAAGTTTGGTAATCCTTTTGTTCCTAGAAAAGAACGGTTAAAATGGACAGAAGGTTTAGACTTCAAAATTAAGAATCTAACTAAAGAGATGTCTAAAGTGCTTTTTTATCCCGGGTGCATGTACTCTCTAGAACCTACCGTTAGAGAAACTACAAAAATATTTGTGAAACTTCTGAATAAGGCAAAAGTAGACTTTGGTTTCCTTGGGGAAAATGAAAATTGTTGTGGTGTATTACAATTACAATTAGGTGAAAAAGGTCTGTTCCAAAACCTAGCTGAAGAGAATTTAGAGATGTTGAATGGACTAGGAATAGAAACGTTGGTTACACCTTGTCCTCATTGCTACTATTCATTTAAAAAACTTTACCCCAAAATTGGAAACCTCAACTTTGAAGTGCAGCACTTCACACAGTTTCTTAATGCGCTCATTGAGGAAGGCCGACTTAAACCAGAAAAAGTGCTAAACGTCACAATCACCTATAGCGATCCTTGCAACCTCTCAAGGTTCACAAGAATAACCCAAGAGCCGCGTAAAATCCTTAAAAGCATTAAAGGTGCGGAGATAAAGGAATTACCCAGAAATCAAGGGCGAACATGGTGTTGCGGTGCAAATGGGGGTGTTATGGCGGCTTTTCCTGATCTTATGAAGTTTGCTGCGAAAGAAAGAATTAAAGAGGCTGAAAGTACCGGGAGCTTCATAATAGTTACAGCTTGCCCATGGTGCGAATATAGTCTCAAAACTGTAGCTGAGGATGAGAGTTTAATAAAAGTTGTCAACTGTGCTGAACTCTTGTGGCATGCAATCCTTTAATTTCCAAACATACGTTACTGGCGTGGAACCCAAAGAACCATTTTTGACTTCTCATTCGCTATTTTTATTAGCTCCTCAATCTTTCCATAATACATGCACCGAGCCATACAATGTTGGACGCATGCAGGTTTTTTCCCTTCTTTTGTTCTATGCGCACATAAATTGCAAAGATCTGTGGGAAATGGGAAATAATCAATAAAGATTTTGCCATTATATTCCTGTACTAATTCATATACTTTAATTCCCCATACGCCAACTGGTAGGTTATGTTCTTGTTTACATGCTACTTCACAAGAGTGGCAGCCAGAACACCATTGATAATCTATCAGGAGACCATAAAGAGACATAACTATCACCGGGTTAAACATTTGGTTATATGATCTCTGTATATAAAATTTGCTTGTGTTACTACTGTGGGTAACTTATAAATTTGTAACAAGTTGTGAAGTTTTAAACTAACAATAAGATTATTGTAATAGCGTAAATTGAATAGCCCAATTCACACATAAATCTAATATATCTAGAACATCAAAATAACTTCAAAGTGAAGTTTATGGATGGAGATAAAGTCGTAAAGACAACTTTGTGGTCTCCTGGACCTGGTTGTCACGGTGGTTGTGGTGCGCTTCTTCACGTAAAAGATGGAAAATTAGTGAAAGTGGAGGGTGACGAAGGGCATCCTTGGAATCAAGGACGCTTGTGCCCGCGTGCTCTGGCGCTGATACAATATGTTTATCATCCTAATCGTTTGCTGTATCCCATGAAAAGAGTTGGTGAAAGGGGTCAGGGCAGATGGAAAAGGATAACATGGGAGGAAGCTTTTCAAGAAATTGAAGAAAAGTTGAGAGAAGTAATAGCGAAATATGGCCCACAAAGCATATGCATAGGTCGTGGCACTGGTCGAAATATTTGGCCGGCGCATCTCTTGGCGTGGTCGCTTGGAACACCCAACGCCGGAGATTTTGGTTTAAGCGGTTTCTCATGTTATTACCCGCGCATAGGTGCAAGTTGGGTGACTATTGGTGATTTGCATGTTGTGGATGCAGCACAATGGTGGGATAAAAGATATGACGACCCAAACTATGTTGTACCTAAGTGTATAATCGTTTGGGGAAATAACCCTCCAGCCGTCTGTCCAGATGGCTTTTTCGGACATTGGATTGTAGATTTAGCGAAAAAAGGAGCGGAGCTGGTAGTAATAGACCCGCGTTGCACGTGGCTGGCAACTCGCGCCCGATACTGGTTGCAAGTAAGACCTGGCACAGATAGCGCATTAGCCTTAGGGTTACTCCACGTTATAATCCGTGAAAAATTGTATGACGAGCATTTTGTTAAAAAGTGGACGAATGCGCCCCACTTGATAAGGATGGATACCAAAGAGCCCCTAAGGGAATGGCATGTAATAAAAGGAGCGAGGGAAGACTTCGAAAAAGCTGGCTATTATGCGTGGGATAAAAAAAGCAGAGAGATAGTGAAATATGATCCAACCACAGTTTCCTATGAAAAATTTGATGTGGATTTAAGTTTAGAAGGCTCGTACAATGTTAGATTAATTGATGGGTCTGAAGTTGAATGTAAGCCGGTATGGCAACTTTATCTCGATCGCTTAGCTGAATATTCTCCAGAGAAGGTTGAACAAATAACATGGGTGCCGAAGGATAAGCTTGTAGAGGCCGCTGGATTCTATGCCAAAAGTCGACCAGCAGCTATTCAGTGGGGAGTTGCCATAGATCATGGAGGTGAAAGTTTCCGCGCTGCCCAATCTATAACACAACTTGCAGTTATTACTGGAAACATTGATGTCCCCGGAGGCAATGTAATTGCGAGGCCAACACATGGTCCAAGTTTTTTCATGCCTATATATCTTCCTCCATTTTTCCATGAAACAATGCCTCTCGATAAATTGGTTGAAAGGTGTATTGGAGCAGACAAATGGCCTCTGATACGCGACACTGCGGGCATTCTTGTTCCGGTTCCACAAATGGATGATGTGTATGAAGCTATAAAAACAGGAAAGCCTTGGCCTATTAAATTCCTTTGGCTTCAAACAAGCAACATCCTAGCCTGCATGGGTGCCGACCCAAGGGGTTGGTATGAGGCACTAAGAAAGAATGTTGATTTCATAGTTGTTGTTGACGCTTTTCTAACACCAACCGCTGCAGCTCTTGCCGACATGGTTTTGCCCGCCGCCAGCATCGCAGAGAGGATAGGAGGCTGGAACTGGTGGTGTCCACTATCATCCATAGAAAAAGCCATCGAACCTCTCGGCGAATGCAAATCAGATATGGAAATATGCTTAACATTAGCTAAAAATTTCAATCCTCTGCTTCAACGAATTAAGGACGAAGAAGATTTTTACGACAAACTTCTCAGACTCTCTGGGCTCACGTATGAAGAATTACGCAAAAAACATGTAATATTCCCACCCGAGGATAATCCATGGGGATCTAAACCATATAAAAGATATGAAAGGGGATTACTGAGAGGAAACGGCGAACCGGGTTTTGCAACGCCTTCAGGATTGGCCGAAATATATTCAACTCGTCTAAAAAAATGGGGCTATGATCCATTTCCATACTATCGGGAACCGCGTCCCCACAGCCCTATAGAAACTCCGGAACTTTATAGGGAGTATCCCCTAATTCTAGGATCTGGTCGAAGAATAATAGCGTACTTTCACTCCGAACATAGACAAATACCATGGCTTCGAGAAATACATCCAGATCCGATAGTTGAAATCCATCCAAAGACGGCTGAGAAGCTTGGCATAAAAGATGGTGACTGGGTTTGGATTGAAAACAATTATGGTAGATGTAAACGTAAAGCAAAATTAACGCCTGCAGTTCATCCTCAGATGGTCATGGCTGATCATGGCTGGTGGCTACCAGAGTTGCCGTCACATGAACCATCGTTGTTCGGGTTGTGGGAATTTTCATTAAATCAGCTAGTTCCAATGGGATATGTATGTGAAACTGGATGGGGTGGCGCACCATACAAGACAATGCTTTGTAAAGTCTACCGGGCGGAATAAATCCTCGATATGACAGTGAGATTAAACGACACAGGGTCCCCCCTTCCGGCTATTATACCCCTGTCTTCAGTTTTTGGTAAAAACTTTTAAATTTAGTTATAGTTATAAAATGGGTGGAATTTAAAAAAGGTAGGTAAATTAGTCGATGGAAAATTAGTTGAGAGTGCAAAAAGTGAGTGTCTTACTTCAATGTGACAATTTAACGAAAAGGTTTGGAGGTTTGGCGGCTGTTAATAATTTAACAATGGATTTAAGAAAAAACGAAGTTTTGGGGTTAATAGGACCCAATGGAGCCGGGAAAACTACTGTTATAAATCTCATATCTGGTCTTCTCAAGCCCACCTCGGGAAATTTATATTTTGAAGGAAAAAGGATAGATGGTTTGTCACCCAATCTTATATGTAGGCTGGGTATAGCAAGAACTTTTCAGATACCTCGTCCGTTCAAAAACTTGACGGTTTTTCAAAATCTTATGGTGGCTGCAATAAACGGTGGCGGTTTCAGCGCAGCACACGCTAAAAAAGAGGTGGAAAGAGTTATAGATATCATAGGGCTTAAAGGAAAAGAAAACATGTCTGCTGGAAGTCTAACGTTAATGGAGCTTAAAAGACTTGAATTGGGCAGAGCCCTAAGTATGAAGCCAAAACTGTTGTTGGCGGACGAGGTTGCAGCAGGGTCGAGAGAAAACGAAATCGCAGAATTGTTGTCGATTTTTAAGATGTTAAAAGAAATGGGTTTGTCCATACTCGTTGTAGAGCACATAATGTCGTTTGTAATGAAAATAGCAGATAGAGTCGTAGTTATGAACTCAGGTGAGAAGTTGGCTGAGGGTAAGCCTGAGGAAGTTTCGAGAGATATAAAAGTAATCGAAGTTTATCTAGGAAAGAGGGAAGCGCAAGGTGTCAAAGACCATTTTAAGCATAAGTGATTTAAACGTATACTACGGAAGTTTAGAAGCTGTACATGACGTGTCTTTCAATGTTAAGGAGGGCGAAATTTTCGCTATAATAGGGTCTAACGGAGCTGGCAAAACAAGCATTTTAAATGCTATAGTTGGACTTGTGCGGTATACCGGCAACGTACAATTCCTGGGAGAAAAAATAGATAATCTTAAAACATATCAAAGGGTTGCGCGTGGCTTATCATTGGTTCCTGAGAGTAGTGCTTCCATATTCACTCGCTTTACGGTGCTTGAAAATCTCATGATAGGTTCATATGTTAGAAGGTCAGAAAAAAATGACATGTTGGAGAGAGTTTTCAACTTGTTCCCTAGATTGAAGGAGAGGTCAAATCAGATGGCAGATAAATTAAGTGGAGGTGAACGGAAAATGCTGCTTATAGGCAGGGCATTAATGTCCAATCCTAAACTACTTTTACTTGACGAAGTGTCACTGGGATTGTCACCTTTGATAACCGAAAAAATTTATGCCGCATGTGAAGAGATTAACGAACAAGGTATAACAATACTTTTAGTAGAGCAAAGCGTATGGAAAGCTCTTGAAAAAGCAGATAGTGCATGTTTAATAGAATCGGGGAAGATCATAAAAATAGGGACTGCGGAAGAACTTAAAGACGAAGAATACATTAGAAGAGCCTACCTTGGTTTATAGGGAGTATGTTAAATGATTACAAAACTGATCGAATCCTTAATCTATGGTGCTTTGCTAGGGGGCACCTATGCAGTTATAGGTATCGGTATGTCGCTTATTTTGGGCGTTATGGATGTTATGAATATTGCTCATGGAGAATTTGTTCTTCTAGGCAGCTATCTTGCTTATTATCTGCTTACATCATTTGGTATAGACCCACTAGTCAGCATAATCATTTTGGCACCCATCTTTGTATCGTTAGGATATTTACTTCAGAGGTTCGGCCTTAGCAGGCCTCTAAAATATTCTATAGAAATGTTTGTGATAACAACTTTAGGCATATCAACGATTCTTGAAAACGTATACCTCCTGATATGGTCACCTATGCAACGGGCTCTTGTAACTAATTATTCCTTATGGTCATATCGGCTAGGATGGATGAGCATGCCTTTTGTGTTTATTTTTAATTTTTTCATTTCCATTGTTGTGCTACTCTCTTTAAGGGAATTTTTAAGAAGAACCTACCTTGGTATGGCCGTTAGGGCTTCATCTGAAGATTGGAAAATGGCTCAACTGATGGGAATAAACACCGATAATATCCGTGCGCTTGCTTTTGGTCTAGCCTTTTTGACTGCTGGAATCGCCGGGATTCTAGTCGGACTTACTTATCCATTTTCTCCTCCTACTGGTAAAAGTTACATGGTTATAGCCTTTGGTGTAGTGGTGCTAGGTGGTCTCGGTAGTATGGTGGGCACATTTGTAGGCGGTATAATAATTGGTTTAGTTCAAGTTCTCACAGCAACTTTCTTCAATCCGGCATGGCAGCTGTTTGCTAGCTACTTAGTTATTTTCATTCTATTAGCGTTAAGACCTAAAGGGGTGCTTGGACGTTGAGCAGTGTGAAGCAGTCTCTTATGAGTATTAATAGGAATAGGAATGTGTTGTTATGTCTCTTAATTATCATTGTTGTGTTATTTCTGGTTCCATTTATTGGTTTGGGGGAATACTTAAC
This sequence comes from Candidatus Bathyarchaeota archaeon, assembly GCA_018396705.1. NCBI lineage: Archaea > Thermoproteati > Candidatus Bathyarchaeota > Candidatus Bathyarchaeota archaeon. Next base: position 17,471 of record JAGTQZ010000008.1, on the reverse strand, counting down.
AACATTTCTAATACTTTTCCTAACCTTTTTGACTATGGCAGAGTTATGGAATTTTTTGGCCGGATACTGTGGCTTATTTTCATTAGGCCAAGGAGCTTATGTAGGTTTAGCAGGCTACATGCTGGGTGTTCTCACGGACTTCGGTTGGCAAGTCCATTTAGCAATTATAACTGCTGGTATAGTTTCAGCCATATTTGCTGCGGTTGTATCTAAACCCCTTTTTAGGATAAAGGGTGTGTATTTCTCTATAGGAACACTTGCCTTAACCGAGATGCTCAGAATATTTTTTACTTCCTGGAGACCTCCATGGGCTTCACCTGTAACTTGGGGAGGGGCGGGTATCCCTATAAAAGCTGCAACGTATATTTCAAGAATGGAGATTTATTACCTTGCACTAATAATAGCTTTGTTAGCAATTTTTTCTATAAAGATTATTCTCAATTCAAAGCTTGGATTGAACATTATAGCTATTTGTGATGACGAGGACGCTGCGCTAAGCTGTGGAATACCAACGTACAGGTACAAGTTATATTCTTTTGTAATTTGTTGCTTTTTTACGGGTTTAGCTGGTGCTACCTTTTATTTATACCAAGGTTACATCGAACCACAAAGTGGCTTCGGAATCGCTTGGACATTAATCCCGTTAATGGCTACCATTATAGGGGGATTACGAAGCATTGAAGGACCTGTTGTTGGAGCGATAATTGTAACTATACTCTACCTGCAACTTGTGAGGTTCATGGGGTTATCCCTAATTGTGCAAGGAATCATAGTTCTCATAATAGTGTTCGTAGCCCCAAGAGGCTTAAAGGGCATCTTTAAAACCATTGCAGAGCATACCGCCAAATCTAAATGAGACTTGGGTTATTAATAGATAAAGCTAAACTTCTTTATCTAAAATGAAGTGTTTTTACTTCTTTAAAATTAAGTGCGTTTTTAACGTTTTAGGCTGGCTTCAATTGTGTAAAGGCCATCCGTGAGTTTTTCTGCGCCATATTCGTTCACTAGTACAGTGTCTTCTATGCGGATCCCTCCAAATCCAGCGATGTATACTGCGGGCTCTATGGTTACAACGTTACCGACTTTTAGCTTGTCTTTGCTTTCTGGATTTAGGGTTGGCGGTTCATGGACTTCTAAGCCTATGCCGTGTCCGAGACCATGGACAAATTTTTCGCCGTATCCGGCTTTTTCAATGATTATTCTCGCTGTCGAATCTATGTCTCTCGCTTTTGCTCCTGCTTTAACGTTTTGAACAGCCATTTGTTGCGCTGTCTTTACAATTTCGTAAATTTTTTTCTGTTTTTCTGATGGTTTTCCAGCAACAAAGGTTCGAGTCATGTCTGAACGGTAATATCGGTAAGAGGCGCCTATGTCAACAACAACTATGTCGCCCTCTTGGATTATTCTATCTGTGCAACCTCCATGAGGAAAGGCGGAGCGCTCCCCAGATGCCACTATTGTATCAAAAGCTGTTCCCCAGGAGCCTTTCCTTCGCATGGCGTATTCTATTTCGGCTGCAACTTCGTACTCCCGTACGCCTGGCCTTATGGCTTCATATGCTGCTTTCATTCCTGCACATGTTAATTCTGCGGCTTTACGCATTAGCTCAAGCTCTTCAGCGTCTTTTACCTCGCGAAGTTCCCAGATCAGCTTGCCTTGCGGTTTAAGTTTTGCTTTACCCCTTAAGCCTCTTGCTAGGATTCTGTAGTTCTCAATGGTTAGAGTGTCAAAGGCTAATTTTTTGATGGCATTGTCTTTCACTTGAGCCGCTACCTTAGCCATTAAATTTTCATCACGCTTTACAAGTTCCACATGGAATCCTTTTCCTTCGGCTTTTGCTTGCTCATAATTGACGCCATAAACATACAATACATCTTTTTTGTCTTTTGAAAAAAGGAGACAAGAAGCACCGGGGAAACCAGCGAAATAAAGCATGTTAGCGTCATGTGTTATCAAAAAACCGTCGAACCCTTTTTCTTTAAAGGCCCTACTTTTAAGAAGGACTGTTCTATCCAAAATTCCACCTCTTAAAATGTATGGTGCATTTAACCTTTTATAAAATGTTTCAAAGGGCTTGATGAACGAGTTTGCTTCAACCGCCGCTTACAATAGACATTAAAATGACATGGTCTCCGTGCTTGAGTTTAGTTTTAACCCCATCATCCAGCTGGTTTAACAGGTATCCATTCACCGTGATTATGAAACTTTGCTTAACGTCAGAGCCACCGGGTTCGTAAACGGCTTTTCTAAAGGGTTCCCCATATTTTTCCGCCAGCATAAGAAGTAAATCACCAAGAGAAGCGCCTTCGCTAATTTCGAGCTCTTCTTCTCTACCGCTGTGGATTATCTCTCTAACATGGCCGATGTATTCAACTTTAACCTTCAACTCTACTTTCCTCAATAAAGAATGAAGACAGAATAGTGTTTTATATTTTTTTAGCTTTCAAATGGGGGTTCCGTAGCATCTCGTGATAAAATCCGCAGTTTAAAATACACAACTCCTTGATCAGACCGATTCTGCGTCCGGAATACGCTATGCCCTTTTGTTTCTCTTCATGAGGGCTGTGAGACTGCATATTGTTGTAATTGCGCCAACATCAAAGAACAAGACAATTTTTCCACGAGATTCTTGGCTAGTCTGCGGATGGGTTTCATGCAGCCATAAACTTAAGACAATAATTGAAATCAAAATGGACATTTTCACGATGTGTTTCATCGGGCAAAGGATTAGCTCCAACTTTAATGGTTTAGTCCGTAAACAAACTGTAACCCGCTTTCTTTCAAGAAGTTGATTCCCGATTATGATGATTACAACCAAATTATGCTCAGCATAGATACTGACGGTCATAAAAAGAGCAATTTCTAGGATTTTCCATCAAAAAGCCAAAGTCTCCTGTCAAGCTCATTCTTCATAGAGTCCCAAAATACCAGAAAATGCCGTCTAGAATATACTGGATGCCTATGGCTGCTGTTAATAGTGCCATTAGCCCCGATATGACCAGGGAGCCGGAGGCTCCCAAAAAACTGTATATGCAGTCAATAAGTCCAAGAATGATATGCACCACTACAAACACTAATAAAACCGCTATAATTGTAATCATCACACCAGATGTTTGGAGGGTTAGGATTGTGGTGGTTATGGCTCCCGGACCCACAAGAAGGGGAAAACCAATGGGGACGACACCCACGCGTTCAGGTGCTGTTGAATTCTTTTCCCATTCTCCGCGAACAAGTATCCTTATCGAAATTATTAAAAGCAATATGCCCCCCGCAATCATGAAACTATGAAGCGATATTCCAAAAAAGACGAATATGCGCTCCCCGATGAGCGCAAAAAATATTAAGAGAATAAAACCGGTGGATACTGCATTGCGAAAAGCCCTCTGCCTATCCTCTTTCGCCAGCCCCTTCGTTAAACTAATAAAAATTGGAATGTTCCCTAGCGGGTCGATAATGATGAATAAAGTTATAACCGCCTTAACCAAGTCAAAGATAAACTCCATAATTGAAATACACCCTCTATTTCGCGCCTACTCACCATAAACCGTAAATAACTTAAACATTACTGAACTGGCGCACGCCAAACCACCATATTAGAGCAATGATTCTGAGTTTAGGTTTAGTATAAGACTACCGGCTGAACTCTAAACAAAGCAGAAGTGAAGAATATTCCAAAACCCCCTTTCAGACAACTTCCAAACGACCAGTTAATATAAAAGCCGTTAACAATATTGAGGAAGCCATAAAGCTTGGCGAAGTCAGCTTTGAATCCTTTTGACGTGATTAACGGAGTACGTCCACACCGCAAAAGAAAATAAGCCGGACACATATCGAGGTTATGGAAAAAGCGACCGAGGTCACGGAAAAGCATGGAAAAGTGGCCGAGGTGAGGTAGTCTGGAAGCCTACGGGCCTGTGGAGCCCGGCGCCCGGGTTCAAATCCCGGCCTCGGCCCCATTACCTCTAGTTCTGGTGCCTTTTCCATACCCTTCGCTTTAAAGTCCACGTGTGCAGAGTCTAGTGTGACCGCGGACATTTATGATGTTGATAAGAGGCTTGAGGCTGCAAGGGCTAGGCTCAGCAGCTTAGAGCAGGGTGGCTTGCTGCTAAGGTTCTTGGATCACTTAGAGAGCTTAGGATTGTCAAGGTCTAGAGTTTTAAAGTATGCAAATCACCTGTCCAAGATGTTTAGGCATGTGGCGTTTGACCCCTCAGCTGCTACTAAGCAGGATATTGAATGCGTGGTTGCATGGATTAACAGGCAGCCATATAGGGAGTGGACTAAGCATGGCCTTAAAACAGCTCTAAGGAAGCTGGTTCAGTATGCTAAATATGGCAGCTGCGATGAGAAGACTCCGCTCCCACCGGAGGTTGCTTGGATACCTATGAAGGTTGACGAGAGAGATAGCAGAGTTAAGCCGGAGATCTTGCTAACATCAGAGGATGTTAAGGCTATGATCAACGCCGCAGAGAATGAGCGTGACAAAGCCTTAATATCAGTTCTGTTTGAGGCGGCATTAAGGCCAGGCGAGCTGTTGACGATGAAAGTTGGAAGTGTTGAGTTTAAGGATAACTACTGTCTGATCTCTGTATGCGGAAAGACTGGTGTAAAGAGGATTCCGTTGGTTGTGAGCCATAGGCTTCTATTAGACTGGCTTATGAAACATCCCAGCAGAAATGATCCGAATGCACCTCTATGGATATCGCTTAGTAATAATTCCAAGAGCGAGGCAATGAGCTACTATTATTTTAGGAAGCTTGTTAAGAGGCTTGCTGAGAAAGCTGGGCTTAGAAGGGAGGTTTGGCCGTATCTATTTAGACATTCATCTCTAACGGCTCTAGCGAAAATTTTGACAGAGAGCAAGCTTGAGCTTTATGCTGGTTGGGTTCATGGGTCGAAAATGGCTAGGCGCTATGTGCACTTTTCCGCTAGGGATCTCGAAGAAACTGTCCTAGAGATTCATGGATTGAAGGAGGCTAAGCAGTCTGACGGAATAATGAGACCTGTGGAGTGTCCTAGATGCAAGCAAATGAATGCACCGGATAATGTTAGATGCGAGTTCTGCGGTTACATATTGGACAGAAGCTTGGCGATGAAAATTGAAGAAGAGCAACATATGAGGAATGAGGATGTTATTAAGATGCTTGAGGAGGCATTTAAGCGTCTCGACAGGCTTGAGAATATTGTTCGATCTATCCTTTCAAAAGCCTAATACACTTGGCCAAAGTGCTCTTTAACTCAGAGACCTCCCTTAAAAGTGCTTTTAGGTCGCCCTCACGAACAACCACATACCTATCATCAGCCACATAGGTCACCAAAGGATAAGGCAACCTGAACTTAAAAGCAGATCTCATGGAAGACTATACTGGAACGCTGGTGCGCATATCTCGCCTACAGAGTTAAGATCAACACATCCATCTTTGTTAAACGATATGACGCTGTTATCGCCTAAAAGGCCCTTCCAACGCATGCTATGAAAAGCGTGAGGAAAAGAAGCATCTGATGACAGGCTCTGCAACCTTCGAGAAAAGGAAGTTGTGAGACGCTTGTACGCCACGCTGGAGCGGAAAGCCGTCGTCGACTGGGTTGAGAGAAGGCTTATGTGGGCGCGCTAAATGATTTTGGCTTCGTCCTATCAAACGGTTCTAGCAGAGTTTGACAGGATGATGCTTAGCGGAAGGCTGCCGAGGCGAGAATTGGTTGAGTTGCGCAGGCATCTTGGCGCGCGGTTCACGGCGGTGCTGAAGCTTACGATGGGCGGCTTCGTGGAAAGTTATGTTTTCAAAACAGGCGGGCGCGTTCAATGACAATCATCGGCAGAGATGCAGACTACTCATATACAGCATGCACCATACTGCCACTGCTTAGGCTTCCACCATTCAATAATGGATTAAAAGCGAAGGCATGAAACATTTATAGTTCACAGCTGGCCGTGCGTCTTGGCACCTACGAGGTTGTATATGAGAAGGACGAAAACTGCGATCACATCCTTGAAGGGTGGAAGCTGAAACCTTCAGTTTAACAGTAAATTTCACGCAACGAGGGTGGGCACAGGTTGTCACAGGATGGAATGTTGAATTGTTGCCAACAATTTGATGTATGACCCTATGACAACCTGTGCCCACCCTATAGGGTGGCCGACTTTGCTCCGGTGCAGACGCCCTTCAGCGGGCAAACAAAAACACTGTGACCGCTGGCCTAGAAAACTCTCAGCCGGCTTATTGCCTTTTGAAGAGCCTCAGCTATTTCGTCCATATTAAGGCTTCGCCGGAAAACATGCAGGCAACGATGTTTTCGACTAATATGTCCTCCTTCCTATGAGGCCTCGGAATTGTTATGCCTCTGCTTAAAAATCCAGCTTGAAGACGCCGCTTTGCATACCCTCCATGCCTCATATTTTAATGTGCAGACGCATAAGTGCTGTTGGACTTTCGGCTGACAGCCTACTGTCCGATGGGATGACCCTGCGTCAGTGGGTCTAGGGGGCGCTGCTCCCCCGTAGTTAACCGTTCTGTGTGGCTAGCGGAGCACCTTCAACTGCTTTTGAAACAATGTTAACTACATTGTAGTTAACGTGTAGTTAACCGATGTTTGTAGTTAACTACATGTAGTTCCGTTTGAAAAATTCTTTAAGGCTCTGTTTTTCTCAGCATGCTTCGTGAGGAAGCTGTTGCTGTAGATGGAGCTGCTGCCGTAGTTCACCTCGCATATCACGCTGTTCTGCGCCAGCACCCACGTCGGAACGCTGGAACGTTGCTTCAACATCGTGCTCCATCGCCTGCAGCGCCTTCAAGGACCATCGTTCCTCTCGATGTAGGCGATGTACTCCGTCGTCAGATACATCGCATCGCCACGGTGCTCCGTCGGCGGAGGCCAAGTCAGAGACACGTTTCACCGCGATCTTTACGCTAACAACCACGCCGATGTAAAGCTTGACGCCGAGCTTTCTAGAGAGAACCTTTGCGGCAATTGACGCAAACGATGCCTCCGTCTGCACCGCTCGACCATACGCTTGAACCTCACCACGCCTGTCTCCAAGTTGACGGTTTCAACACTGCAGCCTGTTCCAAGGATATAACATTAGGAATTTCCAAAAGAAGTAAGCTCGCTTACCCGCCCGTGTACCCCCTCCCCCTCGCCATCCTCTCTTTTTTCAACCAGACGGCGGGGAGTAAGTGAGCTTAGAAGGCGACGAAAACAACGATAACAATCAACTGAATAACCAAGTGACCAGAACGGCCAAAAAGACGACGACAAGCAAAACAACAGCAGTTAACGTGAAGATTGCGAACACTATAAATCCAACATTCAAAGTCTGGCTTCATGCTAGAGGGGTTAAGCATAGAAGATTAGGGCGAAGAAGCCAAACTTTAAAAAATAATACATTACGGGGCGCTAAGTGTCGTATGGGCGGGTGAGGCTGCTTAATGCGAAAGTTTACAATGCTATGTTTTGTTCCGTGTTGGGTTGCGGAGGCTGTAACCTTTGCGCCAACAATGGTATCATCTTTTTAATTTCCTCAATGTCTTTTCGTAGCTCCTTGAAAGTGTGCTTATACTCTATTATCCACTTTATCTCTGCCTTGCTGTCTACCTGTTTGTGTTTCTCTGGCTTTATGTTTCCTGTTGCAATCTTTAATTCTCTCTGGAGGTTCTTCTCGAGTATCCGGTATTGGGCTGAAGCGGCTGGGCTTTTGCTGGGATGATCCTTCCAGCCAAGCCACTGCCAAGCATCCCAATCAACACCCACCTCTATTACATAATCATCGCAAAGCTTTAGCGTATACGGAGATGACAGCGAAAGGACGGCGTTTAGCAGTTCAACCACTTTTGCGATTATTTTGGTTTTCGCTTCTTCCATGCGCTTGCTGGCGGTTTCAACATGCTTAAACCAAGCGCCTTTTATGTTTAGGTCATTGAGCCATTCCGCGTGGAACTGGGCTGTTTTTAGACATGCCTGGCCTAGGATTTGTCTCCAGAACGCTTCTTCCTCGTCTGTTAACCGCTTAAACTTGCGGTATTCTTCTTCGGCTTCCTCATATACACTTACGTAGCTTCCCAGCTCGATGGGATTAAATATACTCTTAAGTGTTTTTCGTCTTTCCTCAACCCATTCAGTAGGTGTCAATACGCGCCCATCGCGGCATACAATCCAGACTTCGTCTGCGACACCTTGCAGCCTTAAGGCCCTCCAGCCCATCCTGTCCTGTGTCGCGATCACGAATTTGGCCGCAGGGTAAACATCTTTTATCGCCCTCTGTCTGTCGGCTATCGCCTTTTTGTCAGGGAATCTTTCACATTCAACGAAGAGTCCTAATGTATCCTCGTATATGTCAACGCACATGTTTTGTCCGCCATTATGGTTGACGCATTTCTCGAAGCTTATGCTCCTATAGCCATGGTTCCAGAGGTACATAACGGCAAGAAGCCTCAATATTTCATGAGGCTTGGAACCTTTCCTCGGAGCATTTTCATAGGCCTCTTTAATGGACGATGGTAATGCGTCTACGATTCTCTCTAAGAACGTTTTCCGCTTAACTTCAGCCTGCATGCAGCTCCTCCTCATTCAAAGCCCTAAAAACGGCTGAAACAACCTTTGGAAGACCATCAGCTAGGCCATCGAAGTATTCGTTTATAAGTTCTTGCGGTTTCTCCATGATTGCAAATGTGTCGTGGGGGTTATGTGGGCAATCAATGTTACAGCCGTTCAGCAACCTCAGCGCCCTGCCTATAGCTACGGCGGCGCACATGCACAAAAGAGACGTCAGCCTCTCCCCCTTAACAATGAATACCTGGCGTTTTCTAACCCTCCAAACCAGTAGCGCCGCCTTGGGATATTCCAGTAGATAGCGTAAAACTTGGACGAGATCAACGTTTCGGCCAGTTTTAACCTCGACTATGACCGACACGTTGCCGATCTCAACAACTGCTCCAAAAGCCGCTGTTTTAATCGCAATGTCAACCCTGCCGTACTTCCCATTTTCTTCTAAGAGCACCTCCATCTTTGGGTTGCAGAGAGCGTGCGTTAACACTCCAGCCAAAAGGTTCACTGCAAGGCTATGCATTTCTAAGTAAAGGTTGTCTGTAGACTGCTTGCGCATCTGCGTAAAAACCTTGCGGATGCAGCCAACGCAGCCGAACCGTAAAAGCGCATCGATGATGAAGGCTTTCCGAGGCCTACCCATTGCATCAACAAGCCCGAACTTTGCTGAAAGCTTCTCCGCAACTTCATCTAGGCAACTTTTTAGATATTGTAGTAACTCGTAATCACCGCTAGGGGTCAACTGCGTGGTGTTAGGCATCAGTAGCTCAATATGTCTTTCAACCATTTTCGACCACCTAAAACCACATTAATGGTGGAAAAATATATAAACTTTGTGGTTGCAAATAGTAACGGGTGGTTGCATGACAAGCCAAGAGGTCGAAATAGACTTCGTGAAAGTCCAACTAAGGCGAAGCGGAAGCTTCATGGTCACAATTCCAAAACAGGCGGCAGAAGCCCTAAGCATAACCAACGGAGAAAGGCTAAAAGTTTCCATAGACCAGCAAAAAAGGCGAATAATATACCAAAAAATATGAAAACGTTAGAGATCGGCTTTCGTTTCTTTTTGTTGATTTCCATGAACTATGATGAATTTTTACGACCGCTGTGTGCGCACTTATCACTTTCATGTCAATCATTAATTCACTATCCATAGAAACCCGACGACCAAACCCTCCCGCCCTACATCGTGAATAGGTATTCGAGGAGGCTCGACGAGTACCTCAAGTCAAAGCTGGGCGAGCTGACTTCTGAATCCATCTAGAGCGTCTGCACTAGGCTAATGCGTCTTCCTGTTTTAACCTCAACGACAACGATGACGCCAAAACCTCTTGGCTTGATTGCGACGTCGACAACTCCGTGGTCACCGCGGTCCTCACAACAAACACTTAGATTTTCCCTGTCCAAGGCGCACATTAATGCTCCAGATAGGAGGTTTACCGCAAAATCATGGAATTCCCTGTAAAGGGGATCTATATTGTCACCACCATCGCCGCGCAAACGCGTTTGCGTAAAAGCCTTCTTCACGCAGCCTAAACAACTAAACCTCAGCAATGAATCCAAGATGAAAGCTTTCCTAGGTCTTCCAGCGCGATCAAACAAGCCGAACTTAACAGCCAAGCGACCGCAAACATATAAGACTCACCTAATCATGACAGCTTTTCAACAAAAATAACAAGCACATAAAATGCAAACGACAAATAGAACATTAGCCATTGCAAAATACAACTTTAACCTAAAAATTAGTTTTAAGTTGAATTCATTTTATGAAGGAGAACTTCCACATTAAACGAAAATGGGAGCTCTCAAAGCCGCCAACAAACTTCAATTAAACGTTATTAACAGTAAAACTTCAAAATGAAGGCATAAGAAAATTTTTTGTAAGATCAAAAGCGCTAATATCTGTACATCGATAAACACTTGATGAAAACCATTTCTTGATTTTAGCTTTTAGATGATATAAAGTATTTCTTTTTTCCTATATTAATCGAGTTTAGCAAATGTTATAAGAGACTTCCTACTAAAATGAGTTAAGTTAATGAGGTGTGTGTTGACGTCGGAAGAGATGATAGTTTCAGGAGAGGAGGCTTTAAAGGTAGCTGATGTCCTTACCGAGTCAAGTTTCCGAATTCTTCAGCTGATTTCTGAGGAGCGTCTTGATGTTTCGACGATTGCTAAAAGGTTGAATTTGAGTGAAGCCTACGTAAGTGAACAAATTCATCGTTTAGAGGAGTTAAAGCTGGTGAAGGTTAGTTACGAGCCAGGTAGAAGAGGAATCCGGAAGATCTGCGAGTTAGCCGTTAAAAGGATAGTTATGGTTATCAAGCCGTAGATTATTATTTCTTGGTTGGTTCCACTATATCTTTGAGTTCTGCAGTTTTCTTGTCTAATGATATTAGGTCTCCGACGGCTTTGACTATGGATATAGGTATTAGAACTTCTACTGACCCTAGGAATGGTTTTTTGTATCCAAGTTCTCTTGTTGTTTCTTCTGTCAAACTTACATGTAGATGAGTGATTTTCCATGAAGGCAATAGCTCTACTTCTACACCTGTGACGCTGCCAATTAATCGGGCGTCATCGCCGACTACGTTTTTTCCGAGGAGTGTGTTTACATTCACCATTATTTTTCACCTCCTAACTCCGTTTTAATTTGAATGGCGTGTATAATATCACTTCGGGTGATTATTCCAACAAGTTTTCCATCCTCTTGGACCGGAAGGCGGCCTACATTATATTTTGACATTTTCATTAAGGCGTCTACGGCTGTTTCCTCAGGGCTTGCGCACTTAAGCTTCTCACAAGGTGTCATTGCATCGCTTACTTTAGTTTCCTGCCACTTTTCTTTAGGAATCTTCTTTATGTCTTCAAGTGTGATAATCCCAAGCAGTTCAGAGTCTTTTACCACAGGAAATCCTCCATGTTTATATTTTGTAAAGTGAGTTTCCACGATTTCTGTGATTGAGGTGTCTGGGTCAACGGTGTGGACCTCTCGGGTCATTATGTCGCGGACTAAAACGTCTGCCAAGGCTTCGCTTACGATGGTTTGCCTGTAGCTTGATTCCGCTCCATTTTTCAGGAACCATCCGATCAGAACAAACCATAATCCTCCAATGAAAACTCCTCCGATTATGAAAAATAATCCCCAGAAAACAAGCACATAAGAAAAGAAAACCCCAATTCTTGTGGCGATTCTAGTCGCTTGTAGCAAGTTCTTTTTCCAGCGCCAAATCCCCGCTCTTAGGATTCGTCCACCGTCAAGCGGGAAAGCAGGAAGCAAGTTGAATCCGCCTAATAACAGGTTAATGTAGGCTCCATATTCTAGGGGTGCCACAGCTAAAACTCCAAAGGCGCTCGCTGGATATTGCAAAAACCATAAGATTAATGCAATCACAAAACTGGTCAATGGTCCAACTAGGGCCACTTTGAATTCGAGGCGGGCTTCTTTCGGTTCTCCTTCAATTTCTGATACACCGCCAAAAATAAAGAGAACGATTCGCCTTACGGGTAAACCATTTTTCTTGGCTACATATGAATGCGCCAATTCATGAAGTAAAACAGAGGCAAAAAGCGTGACAGCGCTTACTACACCAATCAGCCAATAGGTTGTTGAAGACAACCCAGGATATTCCAAGGGTAAATAACCTACAGCAAGAGTCCAGGCAATAAGCAAAACACCGAGAATTAGCGTAAAGTGGAGTTTAACCGGAACGCCTAAAAGTTTACCAATATTTAAGGACAATGCGCATTTCTCCAAACTTCGATTTTAACTATAGTACATGTTGCCCCATCTTATTATAAATTCGATAGATAATTAAAAGTATCTTGTCCTCAAATGTGAGTGAAATACCACGGCTCAGATGCATTTTCTTTAGAAAATTTTTTAACGGGTATTTTTCGGCTAGATTCTTGCTTGCACTTTGGTGATATAAAAACTGATTCTCCCCTTTTGAGGCGCTCTATAATTTTGGTGAAATCAATTTCTTCTACCTCTTCGACTTCGACATCACAATCCTCGTTGTTTTTCAAAAAGAATAAATGGAAAAACTTTGACTCCTCGCATGATGCGGCCTTTTTAAATATGGAGTTTTTAAGCATATTGTTCACCTTTAAACTATATTTATTGATTTTTACTTATAAGTATTTCTAATTAGGATAATGTTTATAAGTTTAGAGATATATTATCGTTGGGATGATGTTAGATGCGGATAGGTTTCTTTGTTTGGGAGTATCCACCTCAAATAGTCGGTGGCTTAGGCACATACGCCGAATACATAACTCGTGAGTTCGTTCAACTATGCCATGATGTGTCAGTCTTTACTCTTAATCAGGGAATTTGAAAACTAGAGAAATTCTTAAGGGAGTTGAGGTTCATCGTCCTTTGATCGCTGATGCCAGTCACGTTTTTCCCATGTTTGTAATTGAAGATCTCAGAAATTGGGGAACAAATATTCGCTTTTTTAACGATGTTTTCGTTTACAACATTCTAAGCGCGACGAAGTTCATTAACAACCTAATTCGTAAAGAGGGTTACAGCTTTGATGTGGTTTGCGTGCATGACTGGCTTAGCAGCATAGCAGGGTTAATAATCAAGAATGAAGTAGACATTCCCCTTATCTTTCACGTCCACAGCACTGAATGGGGCAGAAGCGGAGGCCAAGGATCAAAAGTTGTTTCACATCTCGAATGGGAGACAGCCCAGCAAGCGAATAAAATAATAACTGTAAGCCACGCCATGCAAGAAGACTTGATGAGACATGGATGGCCTCAATCAAAAATTAATGTTGTATGGAACGGCGTAGACCCTGAACGCTACAATCCTAAAAACTCTAAACCTGAAGACGTAGAAGGACTTCGCGAAAAATATAACATTGAACCCGACGAGAAAATGATTCTCTTTGTGGGAAGACTTGCATGGGTAAAAAGCGTCAAAAACTTAATACAGGCAATGCCCTTGATTCTGGAAGAATACCCGAAAACAAAGCTTTTAATTTTAGGCAAAGGTGAAGAACAAAAAGACATTGTTGAAACTGCAAACAGGCTTGGAATAAAGGATAAAGTCATCTATAGATTCGAATTTATACCAGAAGACGAAAGAATACTACATTATGCCGCCGCAGATGTATGTGTTTTCCCGTCGGTTTACGAACCTTTTGGCATAGTAAGCCTTGAAGCCATGGCTATGGAAAAGCCCGTCGTGGTTGGCTCCCGTGGAGTTGTTGGCTTCAGAGAGCAGGTAATCTCCTCAGGTCCGCATCAAAACGGAATCCATATAAATGGCGGAGATTCAGCCGACATAGCTTGGGGAATCAAGGAAACGCTTAAAGACCCGCATAGGGCAGAAATCTGGGGCAAAAACGGACGAAAACGAGTTTTGGAATACTTTACGTGGAGAAAGGCTGCGGAACAAACCCTTGAAATCTACAAGGCGGTTATGAGAGAAAAGTAAAGTTTCATTAATATGATTTTCTGAAAGAATAGAGGAGACTAACTTGTCGCGAGAAAATATTTGGCATGCACTATCCGTCGAGGAAATATTTGAAAAATTGAAAACCAGTGGCCATGGATTAACGCTAGCTGAAGCGGAGAAGAGGTTAAGAGAGTATGGCCCAAACGAGCTTGAAGAAGAAAAAAGAATGACAAAACTGGCTTTGCTAATTCACCAGCTAAAGAATCCATTAGTTGGAGTGCTCCTTGCAGCCGCGTTAATTTCTTTGCTAGTTGGCAAAGTGATTGACGCTGTAGTTGTTGCTGTTGTAATAGCCATTAACACCTCAATCGGTTTTGTTCAGGAATATAAGGCTGAAGCTGCTCTTCATGCTTTAAAGTCCTTAGCAGCGCCGGAAGCTGAAGTTCTCCGAAACTGTCCAGAAAAAGGCGCCTGCATAGAAATGCGCGTTAAGGCAAGGGAAATTGTTCCCGGAGATATAATCCTCTTAGATGCTGGCGACAAGGTTCCGGCGGACGCGCGCATTTTCGAAGCAATAAACCTCGAAATAGACGAGTCTATGCTGACTGGCGAATCCACTCCCGTTAGGAAAACCACTGAGCCTTTGGATGCTGATTTGCCTGTTGCCGATAGGCGGAATATGGCTTTTTCAGGCACAATAGTTACGCAGGGGCGGGGAAAAGCTGTTGTTGTAGCAACTGGAATGAAAACTGAGATGGGAAAGATAGCTTCCATTATTAAAGAAACAGAAAAGGCTGCAACCCCCATTCAAAAGCGAACCGCCGATTTGGGTAAAAAACTTGGTTTACTCGCCATTTTGGCGAGCGCTATAGTGTTGGCAATAAGCCTCCTACGGGGTTTTGAATTTTTTGAGGGTTTTCTGTTTGTTTTAGCGATGGCTGTTTCAGCCATACCTGAGGGACTTCCAGTAGTCATTACTATTACTTTGGCGATTGGGGTGCATAGAATGGCTAAAAGAAACGCCATAATCAGAAACTTGCAAGCGGTTGACACTTTAGGCTCCGCCACCGTAATCTGCACTGACAAAACGGGCACCCTAACGACGAACCAGATGACCGTCAAAAAAATATTTGTTAATAACAAGGTGGTTAACGTTACAGGGGTTGGCTTTACTCCCGAAGGCAGCTTCGAAATAAACGGAAGAGTTATAGATGCAAAAGAGGACCACGCGCTTAGCCTACTACTTCAAGTGGGTGCCCTTTGCAATAATGCTAGGCTTAGAGAGCACAAGCTTAATGGTGAGAGCAGATGGGAAATTTACGGAGATCCAACTGAAGGCTCTATAATTGTTGCTGCGGCAAAGGCTGGCATTCAAAAAGATGAAATAGACAAGAAATATCCACGTGTTGATGAAATCCCATTCGACCCCGAAAAGAGGTATATGGTTACATTTCACAAAACTGCGGAAGAAACTTTACTAGTTTGCATGAAAGGAGCGCCAGAGACCGTTTTGGAATTTTGTTCAAGTTTTATGGAAAAGGGTCAAACAAAGAAGTTGACCAAGGAAAAAAGGGAGGAAATTCTCAAAGTTAATGTTGAGATGGCTAAAGAAGCGCTAAGGGTGCTGGCAGCAGCATACCAAACAATAGAGGAGGATAATCTAGAGGCGTTTAAGGAAGGAATCAAGCATAAACAAGTCAAGCTAGTTTTTATCGGCCTCTTCGGCATGATCGACCCCCCAAGGCCCGAGGCAAAACAAGCGGTGGAACTTTGTAAAAAAGCTGGGATAAAAGTTATCATGGCCACGGGAGACCATAAGCTTACTGCAGAAGCCATCGCAAAAGAAATCGGGATTCTGGAGCCAGGTTTCGGAGTTTTAACTGGAGCGGAGATGGATCACATAAGCGACGAAGAGTTAGATGCAGTAATAGAAAAAACTTCGGTTTTCGCCCGCGTATCTCCAGTCCATAAATACAGGATAGTTGAGTCCCTTAGGCGTAAAGGCCACATAGTAGCCATGACAGGCGACGGAGTAAATGATGCCCCAGCCTTGAAGGCGGCAGAAATAGGAATCGCCATGGGCATTACTGGCACTGATGTCACAAAAGAAACTGCGGACATGGTTTTGGCGGACGACAATTTCGCAAGCATCGTAAACGCTGTGGAGGAAGGACGGGTAGTTTTTGAGAACATCCGCAAAGTCGTAAAATACTTAGTTTCTACAAACACTGGCGAAATAATCACAATTACTGGAGCTTTGCTTTTCCTACCAGGTGTTCCGTTAATTTTTACTCCGGTTCAGATATTATGGGTGAACTTGGTAACTGATGGTTTACTTGACAAATTTCTGGCAATGGAGCCTAAAGAGCGAGACGTTATGGAACAGCCACCGAGAAAACCCACCGAAAAAATAATCAACCGCGATATAGCGCTAAATATAATATATGTAGGCTTGTTCATGGCTGTTGGAACCTTATGGATTTTTAACATTGCATGGCTTAATGGAGACCTTAGAAAAGCTCAGACGTTAGGTTTCACCACTATGGCGATGTTTCAAGTTTTCAACGCAATAAACTGCAGATCAAGAACCACATCAGTCTTTAAGCTTGGCTTGACCACAAACAAGTATTTGCTACTGGGTATTGCCACATCAATCATACTACAATTGCTGGCAACTTTTCTACACCCTCTACAGATTGCCTTAGGCACGGTTACCCTTTCACTTTGGGAATGGGCAACAATCTTCCTTATATCCAGTTCGGTGTTTTTTGCAGACGAGCTAAGAAAATTTGTTAGAAGTAAAATAAAGAGGTGATTGTCACGAAATCAAAATATGAAGTCAAACTAATCTCTATTGAAGAAAAAGATAAGCTTATGGAAAAATATGGTGAGCGCCTTCTTTATGAAGAGAGAGCTGACATTTACGGGTGTTGCATCAAGCTCTTAACTGACATAAAATACATGAAGGAACGTTGGGAAGAAAGCTTCTATCCAATGTCGGCGCATGTTCGCTCCCATGGAAGACTAATAGTAACAAACGAAGAAAATATGGAACAACAAGTGCTTTATGACCCGCTTTCTAAAACAGCCTTTTTAATCAACATAGACTATTATGGTTGGGTCAAGTCCCTAGCCTTAAGCGTTGCCAGCGATATCCTTGAAGATAATCATGGAATAAATTCTGTTCACGGTGCGTGTGTGGATGTAGATGGCAGAGGAGTTTGCCTAATTGCGCCTTCAGGGACTGGTAAAACCACGCATACTTATGGGCTTCTTAGAATTAAAGGAGTGCGCGTGGTTTCGGATGATTGGTTTTTTGTGCGCTTGATGGGGGAGCTAGCAGTTGCATTTGCCTCAGAAAAAAATTTCTACATTCAGGCGGATATGGCTGAAGTCTGGGGTGAATACCAAAAACTTGTGGAAAAGGCTGAATTCGATTCAAAAGGCAGAGCCGTCGTAAATGTTAGATGGGTTGTGGGCAAGGGAAAAATTTTACCCATGACAACTTTGAAAAAGGCGA
>JAGTQZ010000007.1 GCA_018396705.1 Candidatus Bathyarchaeota archaeon | reverse complement strand
TTTTTGCGCCCACCTCCTTGACAAAGGCTGGAAAGAGCCGAGATGTGTGCAGGCATGTCCAACTGGAGCACTGATATTCGGAGACCTAGACGACCCTAAAAGCACCGTATACAAAGTGGTCACATCTGGAAAAGCCGAGCGTTTTAAACCAGAGCTTGGCACAAATCCAAGGGTATATTATATTGGGCTGTACAGGTTTACTAAGGAATTCATTGCGGGAAGTGTAGTGCTCAAAGACACCGATGAGTGCGCTGAGAAAGTGAAGGTAACCCTCCATAGTAAAGAAGACGATTCAATTCAAGTAGCGCTTACAAATGAGTTTGGAGACTTTGAGTTTGATGGTTTAAACCCGGGAGAATATCACCTAAGCTTTGAATATCCTGGATACCAAGTACAGAAGATGGACGTAAAATTGCAGAAAAGCGTCCATCTAGGATACATCTTTCTTGAAAAGCAGTAGGCAGTGGTCAAGATGAACATCGATGTTGACCTTGGAACGGACATAGAAAGCGTCAAAAAGCTTGAAGGAGTCTACTTGCTTGAAAGCGGGACGTCGATGGACAATAAGTCTTCAGCCACAATGGTGTTTTTAAAGATTCTGCGGGCTTGCTCTAGGAGCATAGAAACATCTTTATACCTTGCACTAATATGAGTTAAAACAAGCTTTTTTACCCCTGCCTTTTTGGCGTTTTCTGCCGCGTGGCTTGGAGTTGAATGCCCGTCCTCGTCAGCCCTTTCAGCCAACTCATCACCGAAGGTTGAGTCATGAATAAGCAAGTCCGCGTCCGCTGCAAATTCCGCTAAACCTTCAAAAGGTCTAGTATCGCCGGTATAAACAATTTTTCTTCCAGGCCTTGGTGGGCCTAAAACATCTTCAGGTTTTATGGTTCTGCCGTCTGCAAGTCGGACGGTTTTCCCTCGCTGCAATTGTCCCCACAGAGGACCTTCTGGAACCTCTAAGGCTTTAGCCTTTTCTGGATAAAACTTTCCGGGGCGAGGTTTCTCCACCAAGGCGTAAGCTAAGCTGGGCAACATATGGTTCGCCCAAACCGCTTGAACAGTATACTCGGGTGTTTCACATACCACGCCAGCCTCACGGATTTCATGAATTTCTATCTGAAAAGTTAAGCCAAACTGCACAGTTTCTCTTACACATTCAATGAACTTTCGTAGTCCCGGAGGCCCGTAGACGATGAGCGGCTTTTCTCTACCATGCAGCGCCATGGTTTGCATGAGCCCCGGCAAGCCTAAAACATGGTCACCATGCATGTGCGTTATGAAGACTCTTGTCATCTTGTGGAAACTGGCGCCTGCCAATACCATCTGCCTTTGCATGCCCTCGCCGCAGTCAAAAAGCAATTGTTCGCTTTTACGCTTCACTAGGATAGCTGGTAGACTTCTTTTCGGGGTGGGAACGCTTCCAGCCGTACCCAAGAAGACAACTTTCAAGTTCATAAAGGCGCACTACACCGCTTAGAGTATAAAGCATATCCTTGTTAGCCTTTATGCTTTCCGAAATCACAAGTATGGCGGCAAAAACCAGTGTTTTAGTCCACAAGCCTTAATAGGTCGGCCGAGAACGTATAAATGGATTTGTTGTATATGGTGAAGGTGCTTATAGTTTTTGAGTCGCGTTATGGCAACACCAAACGCGTGGCAGAATCCATCGCTGAAGAAATGAGAGAAGTTAGTGGAGTGGAGGTTTCCATTAAAGAATTTAAAGAGGTGAACTTGAAGGATATTCCATTTTACGACGCGGTATTGATTGGCTCTCCAAATCATATAGGTGGACCAACAAGAGGCATTAGAGGCTTCATCGACAAGCTTGGCAAACTAAAGTTGGAGGGAAAGAAATACGCTGTTTTTGACACCTATATGGGCAGAGACTTTGATAAGGCAGTTAAGAAAATGGAGAAGCGAATAAGCGAAAAAGCTCCAGGCCTTACGCGCTTAACTGCTGGCTTGTCAATAAAGGTTAGGGGAATTAAGGGCCCCATTCTAGAAGAGGAGTTGCCAAAATGCAGGGAATTCGGCAAGAGTATAGCCATCCAGCTTAAGAAGGAGCGTGAAAAATGATGGCTTCAATGGCAAGAGACAAGATAGTGATTTTTGTCAGCTTTTTATGGATTGTTCAGTCTGTAGGCAGACTTTGTTTTGCAGCGGTCGGCACACCGGAGGGAATGGACCAGTTTCTGGATACGCCTATCTCGCCAACGACTTCTGCCATACTTTTTGCCATGTTTCTGATTCTGGGCGCTTTAGGACTTATCGCCGCCCTTGGCTTGTTAACAGGACAAAAGTGGGATTTCTGGATCGTAATGCTGGCCAGTTTCGCAACAATAGCCTTAGACCTATGTGGATTAACAATACAATTAACCGCCGCTATCGGTCTAATCGTACCGGCAATATCCATCCTAACAATATACGCGGAAAAGCACAAACCCTTAATGTCATGAAGGATAAACACTTAATTTCATTGTTTAAGGTTTTTGAATACTGCGATTTCGCGGGTAAGGCTTCTGTGTATGTAGACCATGTGAGATTCCACATGCTTGTAGCCAGCTGCTCTGCCTATTTGGCTTATGCCCACTGTTTTTGGCGCCGCCATGCATATGTGTCCGCCTTCACTAAGTAGGTCGCGAGTAGCGTTTAGGCATTCCTCAATTATCTGTTTTGTTGTCCGTTTGAGGGTTGTAGCGCTTTTTCCGTATGGCGGGTCTGCCACGATGCAGTCCACGGCTGTCACTGGCGGATTTTTTGCATCCGCCACCATGAGGCCTTCTGGCGTTATACGGAAATGGGCAAGGTTAGCTCGACTGCCCTTCACCATTCGCCACTGGATGTCGGCGCCCAAAACACGGCAGCCTATCAGCGCAGCCTCTATGAGCATGCTTCCCGTTCCACAGAAGGGGTCGAACACTAAATCGCCAGCTTTAGGTCTGGCTAGGTTTATCATGCACCTTGCAAGTTTCGGCGGCATAGCTGATGGATGAAAGAAGGGTCTATTTTTCGGGCGCCTTTCCATGAAGGGTTTCGGTGGAAGTTCTGCCAGTTTCAAGCCGAAAAGAAGCTTGTCATCTGTTAGGATTCCCGTGAAAGTTTTTTGAGGCGCTTTAAGGTTTACTTTGACATTTTCAGTCATTTTTAGGATTATTTCGCCAAGCTTCCGCTCTAAATTCATTCCATCAATGTGCCTAGCGTGGCTTTTCACATGTTTAACACGGACTGCGAAAGTTTCGCCTTCCTCTAGTAGATTGGTGATGTTCATCGAGCGTAGAGTTTTGACAGCCTCGCTTGCATCAGCCTCGCACGTGAAAAGCTCCAATGCGCAAAGCCTTGTCATGGCCGCCCGCTTTTTAACGATTTCCACACATTTGATGTCAGCTTCAATCCTCAAAACTTGGTCGAGTTCCTCCAAAACCGTGTATGCGCAGCCTTCAGCTTCCAAGATTGCTTTTAATTCTGCAGCTGGCAGTGTTTCATGCTCCCCTGACAACAGAAAAAATAGTCTAATCACTTTAAAGCTCCCGCAATGCTTGGGCTATAAGCGGTGCCAGCGAAACCTTGCTGACATGGCTTGGAACGCTGTCCGTTCCCACAATCTCTTTAACGCCGGTTTCCCGTAAGCGTTTTTCAGCTTCGCCTACCAAAAGCGGATGTACACATGCGGCGTAAACTTCTGCTGCTCCAAGCTCGTATAAAAGTTTTGTAGCCGCCATAATGGTGCCGCCAGTGCTGATAATATCATCAAAAATCACGACGGTTTTGCCTTCAACATTGAACTCTTTTTTCTCGACGCTCACCAGTCCAGTATAGCGGTCTCGATGTTTTTCCAGATAGCCGCATTCGCAACCCAGAACTTTTGCGGCTTCTTGAACTATGTGGATAGCGCCTTTGTCCGGAGCAAGTGCAAAAGCATCCTTGAAGCCCCTCCGTTTGAAGTATTCTGCCAGAATCGGGATAGCTGAGAGGTTCTTTGCCGGAAATGGGAACCTTGCTAGGACGTTTTTCTCATGAATATTTACTGTTATTAAGCTGTCTACACCTGCAGCTTTAAGCATTCTTGCGATGGCTTCTATGCTTATGGCTTCGCCTTTGAGGAAAAGCTTGTCTTGGCGGGCATACGCTAAATAGGGCACAACCGCTATAATGGTTTTAGCGTTATTTCTCTTAGCGGCATCCACCATCAGAGCCAGCTGGATTAGTCGCTGATCCTGCGGTGGACTTGTCGTTTGTACTATAACAGCGGTTTCGCCTTCAACTGTTCCTTCAAGTCTCACGTAGGATTCGCCGTCTGGAAAAACCTTAAAAAAGACCGGGGTTGGTTCCAAGCCTAGAAGGCTGGCTATTTTTCCACCTAGCTCCTTGGAGGCTGGACCGGGTAGGATTTTCATCATATCGCCGCTCTTTAATGAAAGACACAGTCTTTTAGATTTTTCCCGTTGCCTTGTACTGTTCGATAAGTTCTTTAGCTCTATCCATGCGGATTTTGCGCTCCTCTACCATCTTTTCGGCAACCAAGTCTATTAGTTCGCCAGTAGCGCCCGCCGCAATAGCGATGTTTCTCGCGTGAAGGGACATGTGTCCTCGTTGTATGCCTTCATGAGCCAAGGCTCTTAACGCGCCTAGGTTTTGGGCTAATCCCACAGCCGCCAAAACTTCAGCGAACTCGTTGGCTGTCTTTACGCCCAAAATTTTTAGGCAAATTTTGGCTATTGGATGGGTTCGCACAGCTCCACCTATCAGGCCGACAGCCATAGGCAGTTCTATGGAGCCCATCAGATCGCCGTTCTCGTTTTTCTCCCATGTGGAAAGCGTTGTGTAGTGGCCGCTTCGGGCAGCATACGCGTGAGCGCCAGCCTCTACGGCGCGGTGATCGTTACAGGTGGCGATTACAACGGCAATTATGCCATTCATAATCCCTTTGTTGTGGGTTGCCGCCCTAAACGGGTCGGCCGCCGCGAAAGCCCAAGCGTTCACAATGCCGTCTACAACCTCTTCGCCGCCAACCGCCTCTTTGGGTACAACACACCACGCTCTGGCTAAGCGTTTAACAGCCAAGTTCGAGATAATCCGCAAGTAAACACGGCCGCCGGTGATCCGCTCAATCAACGGGGCAACAGCCTCACACATGGTGTTCACAGCATTAGCGCCCATAGCATCCCGAACATCTACATGCAACTCCACAATAACCATTGGACCCTGCACCGTTTGAATAACTTTAGCGTCCAAGTCTTTAGCTCCGCCTCCAACAGAAACCAGCACCGGATCCTGCTCATTCGCCTTCTTTAGGATTTCCTCCTTAGCCTCCAAAACGCGAAGCCTAGCTGCATAAGGATCTTTAACGCGAACCACCTGCACCTGTCCAATCATTATTGGTGGAGTGCTGCTTGTGTGGAAGCCTCCGCCCTCCCGCACCATTTTAGCCGCATAGCTAGCCGCAGCCACCACAGAAGGCTCTTCAATCGCCATGGGAATCAAATAATCCCGCCCATTAATGAGAAAGTTCACAGCGATGCCCAATGGCACTGGAAAAGCACCAATAACATTCTCAATCATGCGGTCAGCCAGTTCCAGCGGCAAACCACCAGTATTCTGCAGCAGGGCGCATTCCTCATCAGTCAGACCAGCAAACTCCTTAACAAAAGCCAAACGCTCCTTTGGACTAAGCTTATAAAAACCCGAAAATGACGAAGATTTTTTACTCATTTCTATCAACACCCGGATATTTCGAAGCTAAATGTAGCAATATCCACAATACCATTTAAACTTTAGCAGAAAACAAGTCTTGCTCATAAATAAAAGAGGAGGAGTTTATTCAACTTTAATTTTAATCACTATTGTTATTTTTTTACCAGATGTTGCGTCCTTGTCAGCTTTCAAACTCCATTGAACAGCCCAAGTTTCATTAGCAGGCATCAATAGAGGTCCTATTTGTGTGCTGTTCGTTCCTTCTCCGGCGGGAAATACTTTGATGCTGCCTAGAACTGTACCATTTTGCGCAATCACTGTGATGTTGACATAGTCAAAGTTGCCTTGAAAATCACCTGTCAGCGAAACAAGGGTTAATGTAATAGTTTTAGCGGAACTAGCACTATTTGTTATATTAACAGCCTCGTCATAGGTTAAAACTTGGCCTGGTTGTATTGTTATCGAATCGAATGTGACCTCTGTTCCAGCCGGATTTATTGCGTCATCACCACCCAACTGGGTCGTATTGCCACCCGGAAAAAATCTCACTGTAGCTTCAGCAATAGTAATGTCCGTTCCACGTATGAATAGTTCGCTGTACGATGCTGCGCTTGCATAGCTGATTAGCAATGAAGTGAACAACAGTGTTAAAAATTTTGCAATCTTCCTGTAGTTTGTTTTCATTTTGTGTTTTCACCTCCTTTTCGTTTTTTCCTTTCTTTTAGGGTTTCTATCCAGATTTTTACGAGGATGTAGAGGCTTAGGGCTAGGACTACGGCGCAGGCTATTGCTAGAGCTGTGGCGGATGCAATGAAGGCTGCCTCTCCCCACGTGGGTTTGTATATGGCGTAGGCTGCTGCTGCGGCTATTATGGTGCCTGCGCCTAGGGCTATGTACCACCATCGCGGTTTGAAGAATACATAGGTGCCCAGCCCCACTACAATGGTGTCGAAGGCAACTATACCCACGAAGGTGGCTTCCCAGCCCATTTGAGGAACCATAACAAGCGGGTGAACCGCCACCTCCGCATAGTTAGACAGGAAGAAAACAGCTAATGTTAGTGATGGGATTGTGACGACGACCATGAAGATTCTCGCGTAGTTCATGAGCCTCTTAACCATACCTAGGTAAATGTTTAGGGCTACAATGTTGGCTAGGGCTACTGCCAAATATAGGAGGCTGTACCAGAAGCGCATGTACTCGCCGAAAGCCGCCATAAACTCTCGGCTTACGAGGAGATGGCCAAAACCGGCTAGGGCTGCCAGCTGGTAGATGTAGGGAAGTTGCCATGGGAAATGGCGGTCCAAGAGGCACGTTAAGAGGCTTAAGGCGAGGAATAGGTCTATGCCTACCAACGCAAAGAATTCTGGCTGTAGTGGGGAGGGCATGGTCTCTTACGCATCCGGACGCTCTGTTTCTGTAGGCTCGGAATCTGGATCCGAACTCAATAGTATAAGTTGGGATGGACAGAGATAAATCTTATGTAGTAATATTTAATACAAATTAAATTCAACGCTTAGGAAGCGCTACCGCTGGAACGTTAAAGCTTCGCTGAATATGCTTAGCCAGAGTTTCGGCATAACCCACACGGAAATTATCCGTGATGACAAGCCTAGGCTTGGAACGCCTTACATACTCCATTAAGCCGTCAAAATCCGAATGGTCGCTAAGGGCTATAACATACTCTTTTTCTGCGATTTCCCGGCACGGCACGTCGAATTCCCAACCGCTAACATAGACACAATAACATCCACGCCCAACTTTTCCCCGTGAGCCCATGTGATAGAAGGCTACACAAGGCTGGTTCTTTTCGAGAATGCTCTTAAACTCTTTCTCCTCAAGCCTATACACACGTCCAATATGCATGCCATGTCTTTCACAGATTTTAGAAACTTGAAAAACTCTTTCAGGTGCCACGAAAGGGGCTTTTACACCGGCTTCATGAAGAATTTGCATAACTTCTTGAAGCTTGCCATGGTAACCAAAAACATAAACCGAACCATGTTTTAGACCCTCTTCCACCATGGAGACAAGTAGTTCCTTGACATCCTGATTGAAGGGACGCCTACATGAAGGGCTGCCGTAGGTGGCTTCTATGATGAGTATGTCTGCATCCAACACCGGCGTTCCTTCAAGCCTAAAATCTCCAGTATAAACCATACGTGTGCCTTCAGCATCCTCAACAAGCACTTGAGCTGCCCCCAAAATGTGGTCTGCCGGAAAAAGAGCTATACTCTCCTCGTCGTAATGCATTGTTTTGGCGTAACCCAAGGTTTCTACACATCCACTCATGAGAAAAAGAGGGCTCCGCATAACATCAATCAAATCCTTTGTAGCTTCTGTCATGACTACTTTTTCGCATACTCGCAAACTTTGCTGCAAACCAATCATGTGATCCGCATGTGCGTGAGTCACAACCCTCAGCGGTCTAGACTCGTCGAAGGCATCACATGCCACACTTTTGCCGAGAATCACAGCGCCTTTGTGCGTTATTGCCACTTTAGAAGACAAACTGGAATCACCAGCCGCCGCTTAATGGATAATTAACCGTTTTCCACCGCTAACCTTTCTGAACTCCTATAGGGTACATGTCCTATTGAGTTGTTTTAGGGGCAAGCCAATCAATTAACTGCCGCGGATTGCCGCATTCAATCTGCACCTTTATTGGGCCTAAGGGTGACTCAGCTACGGCTTTGGAAAAAGATACGTGACCAGCATAGGCAACTTGCTTGTTTAGGTAGAATGTTATGTTGTTTTCGCTTAAACCCTCGAAGAGAACGCTACGTGCGGCATCGCGGATACGTTCTCTTCGCAGCAGATTGTAAAGCTTTGTCAAGGCTTCGAGGCCTCTTGCCTCTGCGGTTAATAGGTTTCCCTTCGCCAGAGGCTTTATTTGAATTGGGATACTGCCAAATATGTTTTCTACAGCCCTTTTCACTTTATCTTCAGATTCCGTGGGGTTTATTTCCACTTCAACGTAAACTTTCACTTCATCCATTTAGCCTCAATCCTCCTTAGGACTTGGGCAGCCTTTCTCTCAAAGGCATCTAGGCTTCCCTCGTTAATTATTACGTACTCGGCTAAGGCTATAGCGTTTCCTAGTCCAACGCTTAACTCCCGCATATCCCTTTCATGGAAAACTTCCCAATTACTGGGGTCGTCGCTTCTCCGCCTATGGAAAAGCCGCTTGAACCGTGTTTCCGGCGAAGCGTGTACAGCTATAACCACAAACTTTGAAAAGTTTCGCCTAAACTCTTCGACTTCAACTAGACTTCTTATGCCGTCCACGATGACCTTGTTTTCCGTCATTCCGGCAATTTTTGGAACACACCGTTTAGCTATTACGGCGTCGCCTTCCAAACGCCTCAATTCCAACATTATGCGACCAAGGTTTTCCGGAGTTGGCTCCAATCCACGTCTTCTAGCTTCCTCCCGCACCTCATCGCCCATAACAACAACACCGTAGCCATTAGTCTTAGCCACATTAACAACAATGGATTTTCCAGCGCCTGGCATTCCAGTTAAACCAACGACAAGTTTCCCACGGTTCACCCAGAACCCTTCTTGCAGCTTCTAATAGCAATGCCTCTCAAACAGTTAAAAAGCCTTTACTAAAATGTCCCCAGAGTGAAGGGTAGACTTTCCAGCAGACTGATTGTGTCGAAAGCCAATACAGGATGCTTTATGACGACGTGGGGCTATATGAGCATCGATAGGAAGAAAACGTATTATTATGTGTGCTAGCTTGCTGCGGCTTGTGATTCTTTAAACGAGCCCCTACTCGCGCGGCATATGCAATTTAAAATTAAAATAATTTTTTAAGTAAAAATTCTCAACTTCAAGGTACAAAGTTGTTGTAGGTTAATGGGATGCCTTTCACCCCATTTCACTTTGGCCCTAGTCTAGGATTCGGTTTGCCTTCGAGGAAATATATTCACGCTCCAACGTTTATTCTGGCAAACGTTATCGTTGATCTAGAACCGTTCCTAGCGTTCTTCTTTAGATTGAGGTATCCTCTACATGGGCACATGCACACTTTTATACTCGCTTTACCAATGAGCATGGCCTTTGGTGGCACCATGTACTTTCTCGAAAAATTTCCACAGCCACTTTACAAAGTCCTCTTGTTAGAAAACACCGCTATATGTCTGAAATCATTTGTTGCTGCGGGTATTTTAGGGTGGATGCTTCACGTATTTTTTGACGCTCCCCTTTACAGTGACATAAAGCCTTTTTATCCAATGACAGCAAACCCGTTGTATAATCCAGATCTAACGCTAGTAGTTTACAACCTCTGCATTTGGCTGGGAGCGCTTGGAACAATATACTACATCGCACTGTTAAGCATTTCAATTTACAGAAGCCTATACAAACGTGATGAGTATTTTCGCAAACCAAATAACTTTGCGAGAAATCTAATTTCCACCGTGTGCAGTTAATCGACAAAAAGGAGTAAAGTTAAACCGGCACGTTCACTTTCTATTATAAGTTGTACATCCCTGTTTTATTTCCCTTGCAAGCTCAGCTATTTTTGGCAGCGCCTCAAAGGGATTTTGCAACCTCTCGGCGTACAGTTTTGCGTAGGCGCTTCCCACTACAACACCATCTGCACCCATAGTGATCATTGTCTCTACGTGTTCTCGTTTTGAAATGCCAAATCCAACCATGACTGGAACATAGGCGTGAGTCTTCACGTTTCTGATGAGTTTACGTGTTATGGCTGTATCTTTTAGTCTTGAGCCCGTGACACCTTCCAAGCTTATTAGGTATATGAATCCTCTTGCGGCCTCTGTTATCTTTTTAAGCCTTTCCTTCGATGTTGTGGGTGCTACTTGAAGAATTAGGGGTAAGTCTTGTTTAGCTGCCAGCTCTAGGTATGGGTTCGCTTCTTCGATTGGGAGATCCGGAATTAACAAGCCTTGGGCTCCAGCATTTTTGATTTTATCTAGGAATTTGTTGAATCCCATGACATAAGGGATGTTGAAATATGTAGTTACAATTATCGGAGTGTCTATGCCGCTCTTTCTAAGCCGTTTTATGGCCTTTATGCATTTGAGTGGCGTCACACCAGTGTTTAACGCTCTTTCACATGCCGCTTGGAAAATCGGGCCGTCAGCTATGGGGTCAGAGAAGGGTATGCCAAACTCTATAATGTCGGAGCCATTCTCAACCAGCGTCTCAACCAGCCTTATTGAAAATTCTTCGCATGGATCTCCATAGTAGACATGCGCCATGTGCACGCCTTCGCCGTGCTTCTTAAGTTCTTGGAATTTCGCTTCAAGAAGATCCATAGAAAAACCTCAAAATAGTTTCTATATCTTTGTCGCCTCTTCCGGAAAAGTTTATAACAACAACATCATCTCGGTTAAATTCTTCAGGATGATTTAGTACATATGCTATAGCATGTGCCGTTTCAAGCGCAGGAATTAACCCCTCTGTTCGACACATTATGCGTACTGCTTCAAACACTTCACGATCTAAGGCGTAACAAGGTTTCACTCGGCCTATTTCACATAAGTGGGCTATCTCTGGGCCTCTGCCCGGATAGTTTAGCCCTGCAGCTCTTGTTTTGGAGGGCCTTATTTGGCCCCAACGATCCTGCATGATGATTGAGAGGCATCCATGTAATACACCTGGAGTGCCAAGCTGGAGCGCTGCTGCGCTGTTTTCAGCCCCCAAACGTTCGCCTCCTCCCTCAACAAAGTATAACCTCACGCCAGTGTGGTCTATGAATGGCTTGAAGGCTCCGAGGGCGTTGCTTCCACCGCTTCCGCAAGCAACGATGGCGTCTGGAAGCCTACCCTCCTTTTCGAGTATCTGCTTTTTTAATTCTTGGCCTATCACGCTCTGGAAAGTTGCAACTATTGTTGGAAAGGGATGCGGCCCAACAGTTGAGCCTATAAGATAATGTGTTGTCCTTGAGCATGCAGCCCACTCGCGCAGCGTCTCCGAAACAGCATCCTTAAGCACTCCAGCCCCGGTTTTTACAGGCTTGACCGTTGCGCCTAGAAGCTTCATTTTCTTAACGTTTGAAGCTTGACGTTCAATGTCTTTCGCGCCCATAAATATTTCAGTCTTGAGGCCGCATATATTGCCAGCCATAGCAGTAGCCAATCCATGCTGTCCTGCCGCCGTCTCCGTGATAAGGCGTTTCTTCCCCATCCTTTTTGCTAGCAACGCTTGTCCAAGCGCGTTGTTAAGCTTATGGGACCCCCCGCACAGCAAGTCTTCACGTTTAAGGTAAACCTTAAACCCAACATGCTTGCTGAAGTTTCTTGCGTAGTAAAGCGGTGTAGGGCGCCCCCCATAATCCCTTAGTAATCCATGAAAATCCCTTTGAAACTCTTCTGTTGGATATATACGCTCAAAGGCCTCTTCAAGCTCTAACAATGCATGCATAAGAACTTCGCTTACATACATTCCGCCGTATCTGCCAAACCTGCCTTTGGCCATGAGCATCACTCACTAAACAGCTTTACGTCTAACAGTTTTGAAAGACTCGTTCTTGGCGTTTCTTATAAATGCCTCCATAAGCAAATGATCCTTAATTCCCGGCTTTGATTCAACGCCCGAAGAGACATCCACAGCGTATGGCTTGACAGTTCTGATGGCGTCTCTTACATTCCATGGATTAAGCCCCCCAGCCAATATAACAGGCTTTGGATGAACAACCTCCTTTAACCGTCGACTCAAATTCCAATCGTGAACAATTCCAGTTCCACCATGCTTCCCTGCACTGTGAGTGTCAGCATGGAAACCATCAAAAAATGGCATTAGATCCACTGCTTTTGTTACTGCATCATATCCTATCGCTAAAGCCTTAACAAGGAAAACCTTGGGAAGCTTTTCGCGTAGAAGATCATAGTCTTTGACACCATCGCCATGAAGCTGTATTATGTCCGGTTTCACTCGCTTGTAAGTTTCTAAAAGCTGGTCTAGGCTGGATGGCACCGTTACCAGCACGCTTTTAACATTGTGGGGTACAAGTCGGAACAGATATTCGGCTCTCTCGATGCTTAAATTTCTCGGTGATGATGGAACTTCAACAACGAAGCCAACCATGTCTGCGCCGAAGCGGCAAGCGGCTTCCAAGTCCTCTTCACGGGTTATGCCACAGATTTTCACTTTTACAGTACTCATATAGCATTCACAAGCTCCCTAATTTTTCCTTGAATATCCTCTGCAAGCATGACTGCTGAGCCTACTAGAAAAGCTCTTGCGCCGCATTTCCACAGAAAACGTATGTCTTCGGCTTTCTCTACGCCGCTTTCGCTTACAACTATCCTTCCATTAGGGTCTACTTTGTCCAAAATCCTCTTCGTTGTGTTTAGGTCAACCTTCAATGTTCTAATGTTCCTATTGTTTATTCCTATGAGATCTGCTTCCGTTTTGAGCGCCGATCGAAATTCCCCACGTGTATGGGTTTCAAGAAGAACCTCCAAGTTCAAGGAGTGAGCTAGATCGATAACTTCCTCAAGCGAGTACTTAATCATGTTATCTTTAAACACTGCGTAAATAAGCAAGATAGCGTCGGCGCCAAGCCTCAAAGCAGCTTCAACTTGAACCGGATCGACAACAATATCCTTCATGAGAATAGGAAGCCGCGTGTTTTCCTTCACTTCAGCTAATCGTTTCAAAGAGCCATTGAAGTGTTTTGGCTCTGTTAGAACAGAGATTCCAACAGCTCCTCCAGCTTCGATTAACCTTGCCATCTCAGCAGAGTTAACTACTTGCCTCAGCTTTCCACGGGATGGAGATTCAGGTTTGATCTCAGCAATTACAGGTGCATGATGGCATTCCATTATAGCTTTTTTTAGGCTTGTCTTAGGGCTAGATGCGTAAGACTCGTTTAAGGCGTGTCTGTAGTATCCGCTACGCACAGTTTCAAGTGCATCTCTTATGAGAGTTTTAAGGAAGTCAACCATATTTAGCTTCAAGCTCCTCCAGCTTTTCCATGCTGCCCCCATAAAACTTTACGAGTTCCCTGAGTTTTTTGTAGGCTGCTCCACTTTCAATGGCTTCTCGAGCCAACTCTAACCCATACGCAAATTCGTCAGCTTTTCCACCTACGATGATTCCAGCAGCAGCATTCACCGCTACAATGTCCCATTCAGAGTCTCCCGGGCCTAGACAATTATATAGAACTCTGAAAATTGTTTCAGCACTTTGTGAGGGACTAGAACTGGCTATCTTTTCAATGTTGGCCTTTTTCACGCCCAGCATTTCAGGCGTAACCTCTAGAGTTTCAACATCACCGTCTCTAAGCCAAGCTATAGCTGTTTTTCCAACGGTAGAGATCTCATCTAACCCGTCAAGCCCATGAACCACCATAGCCTCTTCAAGGCCTAACTCCTTTAGAACTTTGGCGACTTTCTCTACAAGATAAATATCGTAAACGCCAACCAATTGTGCGTTCGCGTTTGCAGGGTTGGCAAGGGGTCCAAGCACGTTGAAGATTGTTCTTATGCCAATCTCTTTTCTTGTAGTGGCAACATTCTTCATGGCTGGATGAAAAGCCGGAGCAAACATGAAGCCTATCCCAACATGTTTTATAGAAGCCTCCACGGTTTCAGGCGGCACGCTAAGATTTAGACCTAAAAATTCCAGCACGTCTGCGCTTCCACTCCGGCTTGTAACCGACCTGTTTCCATGCTTGGCCACTGGTACATCCGCCCCGGCCACCACAAAAGCGGCTGCCGTGCTTATGTTAAAAGTTTTTATTCTATCTCCTCCCGTTCCGCAAGTATCTACTAGACGGCCGTTTACGCTGGGCTTTATTCCGTAGCAAAAGCTTCTCATAGCGGAGGCAAAGGCTACCATCTCCTCTATCGTTTCACCCTTCATTCTTAAGGCTGTTAAGAAGGCTGCAACTTGCGCTTGTGTGGCTTTTCCTGACATTATTTCCGTCATGGACATGTAAGCCTCTTGGTAAGACAGGCTCTTGCCGTTTACTAGTTTTTCAATAACCTCACGTAACATGAGAGGTTCACCATCCGTCGAGAAAGTTTTTAAGCATTGCTTTACCATGCTCGGTTATTATTGACTCTGGATGGAATTGTACGCCTTCAATAGGGTAATGCTCATGACGGACACCCATAATCTCCCCGTCGTCTAGCGAAACCGCAGTAACTGACAAACATTCAGGTAGGTTGCCTTTATCAGCTACAAGCGAATGGTAACGCGTCGCTTGAATAGGGTTTTTTACGCCTTTAAAGATGCCTTTTCCATCGTGCTTTATGGGGCTTGTCTTGCCGTGCATTACTCTGCTAGCCCTTACTATTTTACCGCCAAAAGAATAGACAATACCCTGATGGCCGAGGCAAACGCCTAATGTTGGAACCTTTGGACCCATGTGCTTTATTATCTGGGAGCAAATTCCGAAGAACTTTGGTTCCTCTGGCGTTCCAGGGCCAGGTGAAATCATAACTCGGTCAGGTTTAAGCTTGACCGCCCTTATAAGCGTGATCTGATCGTTTCTGTAAACTATTGGTTTGGCTCCTAATTCACCGATGTACTGGGCGAGATTGTAAACAAAAGAATCATAATTATCTATGATTAGAACCTTCATTATAACCTCACTTCCATAGAGGCTATTTTAAGGGCTTTAAGAAGGGCTTGAGCTTTATGTTCAGTTTCAGACCATTCTCTTTCAGGAATTGAGTCGGCAACTATTCCCGCACCAACTTGTATGTAGGCACGGTTTTCACATGCAACAAGCGTTCTTATGGTTATGGCGAAGTCCGCATTGCCATTACGTGAGAAGTAGCCAACAGCCCCGGCGTAAGGTCCCCTTCTTACAGGCTCAAGTTCCTCGATTATCTCCATGGCTCTGACTTTAGGGGCTCCAGTAACGGTTCCAGCTGGGAAAACAGCTCTTAAAGCGTCATAGCAGTCCAAGCCTCTCCTGAGTCTGCCTACAACCCTTGAAACCATATGCTGGACATGACTATACTTGTAGATCTCCATAAACTCAGGAACATGCACCGACCCATACTCGCATACTTTTCCAATATCGTTTCTGGCAAGATCTACAAGCATAACGTGTTCTGCGCACTCTTTCGGATCGCTTTTAAGCTCTCTCGCAAGAGCCTCGTCTTTGTTTGGATCCTCCAGTTTGCGGGGCCTTGTTCCAGCGATGGGAAACGTTTCAACGCTTCCATTTTCAACTCGCACAAGCATTTCAGGACTTGAACCAACTATTTGGCGGCTGCCCATTTTGAGGAAATACATGTATGGTGACGGGTTTATTCTTCTGAGCGCCGTATAGAATGGAATAAGGCTTCCATGAAAATTGAACTCGAAACGTCGGGACAACACAACTTGGAATATATCACCTGATGCAATGTACTCCTTAGATATGGCTAAGAGCTCCTCGAATTTTTCCTTTTCAATATTTGTTTTGGGACTTGAATAGCTGAATTGTTCAATGCAAGGCTCTTTTTTAACAGAATCTTCGATTTCATGTATCCTACTGTTACCGTAATGATAGTAGTAGACTTCGCCTAGCTTATGGTCAAACAGGAAACCGTCGTCGTATATGGCTAAGTCTACATCTGGAAAATGTAAGTCATCGACAGCCTTGTTAGGTAAACGCTCCCAATATCTTATTGCGTCGTAGGAAAAGTAGCCTACAGCTCCTCCAATAAACCTTAACCCATTAGTGTTTGCACTGTTACATTTTCCGACAAGGTTTTTGATTAATGGAAGCGGATCAGCTACATCGTATCTCGTTTTGCAATCGTTCGCCCCGTCGTAAACCTCAACAAGTCCATTTTTGACGCTAACCGTGAGACGCGGTTCAAACCCTACAAACGAGTATTCAGCTAGCCTTTCCGGACCTTCAACGGATTCCAGAATGTATGCATATTCACATTGTTCCGCTAATTTGCTGAAAATCTCAAGAGCTGAAAGCCTCCAGTTAAGCTTGACAAGATTAGCGCCCAGCTTTTTAGTTGTTAGCAAACCAAACGTGATTCCTCATTGCTCGCCCATCCCGTGACTGTTTGATGATGAATGAACATATTTAAACTTTTATGAACATAAATGTACATGTGGACTAGATTGCGTCGCTTGAGTATTAATCTCGACGTTGGTAAACTTTATTTTTAAAGCATTACATAAAATCTGAATATCCTTTGATAGGGTGATTGTGCGACTATGCCTTTGGTTGTAGCTGAAAATCTGGTCAAAAGTTACGGTAAAGTGAGGGCTGTTGAAGGATTGAGCTTAACACTGGATGAAGGTTCTGTTACCGGTTTGATAGGCCCTAATGGTGCTGGAAAAACTACGACTATCAAAATGATTTTGGGTTTGCTGAAGCCTGATAGTGGTAGGGTTGAGGTTTTCGGTGAGAACCCCTGGGATAATCCTAAAATTCGTACTTTAATAGGGGTTGTTCACGAAAAAGCCTATTTTCCATCCCATCAAAGAACAGCAGATTATCTGAGAAGGACTTGTAGAATTTTCGGAGTCTCGGAGTCTCGCGCATTGGAAGTTTTAAAGCTGGTAGATTTGCTGGAGGCTCGCGACCGCACTATTAAAGCGCTTTCAGCCGGCATGCTCCAAAAATTCGCTATTGCTCACGCACTAATCAATTATCCGCGTTTAGTTATTGCAGACGAGATGACCGCCAACCTTGACCCCCAAGCCAGAAGCTCCCTCTTAGACTTAGTTTTGCGACTTAACAAAGACGAGAAGGTTACGTTTCTTTTGTCATCACATATTCTTCCAGAGTTAAGCAGAGTCTGTGACTCAGTAGCTATAATTAACCGCGGAAAGGTTTGGGCTTTTGGAAAACTAACCGAACTCTATGAGAAATATGGGGCTGGAAGAGTGCGAATTTCAACAGACAAGCCTGCTGAGTTGGCTGAAGAAATTAAAAAACTATCCTACGTAGAACGACTGGAGTTTGATGCTCGAGGAGTCTCTGTTAAGGTTGCAAAAGGAAAAGATGAAGAATTTTATGGAGACATTTCCAAGCTGGCTAGAAAAGTTAAAGCAAAAATACATGGCGTCGAAACTGGAAGCGCATCCTTGGAAGAACTTTATCGACTTGCTGTAGGTGCCAATAAATTGGAGGTTGCCTAACTACGCAGAAGGGAAAAGGCAAACCTTTTCTGGAAGTTTTAGCCTCAGCCATAAGCGAAGACTATAGGTTTCCAATACTTGAAATATTTGTTTTCCTATACGCCTTAGGCACTTTTGCACTCGCAAGTTTCGCGGGAGCTTTATCAACAACAGGAGCCTCCAGTGAAGCTGTTGCTTACAGTCTAACTTCCTCAGTGCTGGGAACGCCTCTATTCATCTTTTTAATTCTTGTCTTCAAGAATCTTGCGTATGGCTTTGGAAGCGACATAGAAAAGGGAGTAGTCCAAACATACCTCTCTTATCCCTTAAAGAGACATCAGATTCTTTCAGCTAAGCTTCTCTCGGCTGTTGGTCTAGCGCTTCTATTATTGTTTGGTATTCAGATTCCAGCCTTGTATTTGCTGGCTCCCGACGTTGTTGCAGGCTTTCTCAACACAGTTCTGCTCACCTACGCTGCAAACCTCAGCCCGGTGCTTTTAATTTCGGGCATAATCTTGTTGGCAACCTTAATCATTAGGAGGGGTGGCTTGTCGCTGGTTTTCGGCATAATTCTATACTTTGCGCTTTCCATAGCTTCGAGCATGGCGATGTTTATGGCTTTCGCAACAAGGTCTCCAACATCTCTGAAAGTAATAGCACTCTTTTATCCAAGTACCGTTTTAAGCCGATTCTACCAAATGCAGTTTTTCCCCGGCATGGAGGAAGTTTGGGCTCCGACGTTTTTGGAAGTTGCCCTTTACATTGGAGCCAGCTACGCAATCACCGCTTTCGTGTTCACCATGGCATACATCTACTTCTGTAGGAGGTTTAGTACATGAAAAGATGGATGATTCTGCTCGGCAGATGTGGAACAACCATAATAGCCATAGGGCTTGCCCTGTTCCTGGTATCGTTAATTCCTCAAGCAACTGTAAGAAGTTTTAGCGGCAGCGGAGACCTTCAAGCAAAAACATGGAGAACATATTACCAAAGTGTTTTGACACCACAAAACAGTTTAAACATCAAAATCAAAGCAAACAACACAATTAGGGCTTATCTGCTTGAAGTAAGCTTTCAAACAATTTATGATTGGATAAACAAGATACACCCGCAAATTCCCGGAACAGACCCCCTCCAAATTTTTAATCAAACACTTTTAACGGAGTTTCTGGAGGCAAACCCGCAAACAATTGCTATAGAAAAGGAGGTAGTTAATAATAGAGAAACTATGCTAGAGTATATGCCGACAAAAATAGCAAATGTCACCCTAATTTTATGTAATCCAAACGTGGTTCGTGTCCAAGTGAACTATGAAGGCTCTGAATTTCTAAACGTGGCTCCTAAGGCTAAACTGCAAACCGTAAGCGAAATAATCACACCTATTGGGGCTATTCTAACCGTACCATGGATTGCAAGATCTTTCAAAGAAAGGAAAAAGCATAACTTTGCAAACTAAAAGGCTAAAAACACCAACGGCGTCCAACAAAAGCTTGGCATCTTAGGGAAGCGTTTCTATTGTTGTCGTGCTCCTCGTTGCGATTTCAAGTTGGTCTGCAAATCCCTTCTTGACATCAGCTTTTTTTATGACTATCTTTTCGCCTGGTTTTAGGTTTATAGTTTTTTCCACATTTTTGCGCCACACTGAAACCCATACGCTTCCTGTTTCATCCTTTAATTCGAAAACTGCCAGTTTCACGTTTTCACCTTTTGCTGTTCTCACCTCTCTTATTAGCGGTTTTGTCGACACCACGCCTTGGACGTTAACATTTTTCATTCCTTCTTTCAGTTCAGCAATTTTACAAAACTCTTTTCTAGAAGAAAACGTTAATAGGTCAATGTATGTTTCGCGGTCAGCGTGAACCTCCATTTTTCCATCCAAAGCCTGTTTAACTTTGGCGTTTACAACCTGTAACATAGCTCCCTCTTTCAGAAGCTCTTTGATCTCTTTGACTTTCTCATTCCAAACCACCACTGATATTTCACCGGTTTCATCAGCCAAAACAAAGCGCATAACCCTCCCAGATGTTGAATTCTCCCTCTGGAAAGCAGAATCGTGTAGGATCCTCCTAACTCTTCCAACGAGGTTTATCCTCCTGTTCCTAAGGATGCTGGTGATTGCCCCAATTTTCGTTGAAAGCTCCAGGATCGTGGGATAGCTTTCCCCCTCCGAATTTTCATGAATCTCCACTGTGCTTTTCTGGCCTACATGAAGCTCCACGCGTCCAAAACGGCCCTCTCTGGTGTATCCATGGGAAAACTTTACAACTTGTTCAGTCTTTACCTTTCCGAAATTCACAAGATCCGCTTTGTCGTTCCATAAGACGACACGTATCACGCCACTTTTATCGGCGACCAGTACACTTGCAAACTTGGAGTTAGCTGTTTTAGATGGATAGACGGCGATAACTCTTCCGGCAATTGAAACATCGTTTAAGCCCGGAACGAGACCGCTTATAGGTATAGAAGGGACAGAAACAACACCACTAGAAAGTTTAACACCAAACTCGGCGGCAACTATACGTAACAAAACATCTTCAGAAATAAGGCCGCCAGACCTTTCACGCTCTTCGCTAAGCCTTTTTAATATAGCTTCTCGCGAAACTTCAGGATGTCTCGAAACTATTGCATCAACAAGCTCGTCAAGGCTTGCCATTAAACTTCAAACCAACACAAACAAGAAAAACGTTCCATAAAAGAGTTTAGCAATCTGACTTGCGCAGTTTTTCAGTACATTAGTGTTATGCACGTGTTTAAAAGCTATAACTTTCTCAGATGGTTTATTGCTTCTTCGACGCTATTGAAGCCATATTCAACTTTGTTGAACCGCTTCTTTAAAGCCATCACTTCTTCACGGGCTTCGCTGGGTTTGCATTTCCCTTTTATTATTCTCAGCATTACGTCGCA
This sequence comes from Candidatus Bathyarchaeota archaeon, assembly GCA_018396705.1. Taxonomy (NCBI): domain Archaea; kingdom Thermoproteati; phylum Candidatus Bathyarchaeota; species Candidatus Bathyarchaeota archaeon. The sequence continues at coordinate 33,670 of JAGTQZ010000007.1, read as the reverse complement.
GAGATATTTGATGTCACCTTCTCTGAAGCCTCTTCTAGTCACATCTTGGAAACCTAGTCGAACACCGGAAGGATTTTCACGGTTATTCTGGTTGTCATATGGCAGAAGGTTTTTGTTGACTATTATGTTGGCCTCCTCTAGTTTCTCAGCAACTTTCTTCCCGCCTCCATACTCACGGACGTCTATAGCCAGCTGATGTGACTGAGTGAAACCCTTTTTCTCACCAAGCACCTTGATTCCATGCTCGTACAAGTATTGTCCTGCGATTTGCGCGTTTTTAACCGTTTGCTTCGCCAACTCCGCACCAAATAGCTTTAACTCTAGGGCTGCCACACCAACGGCGGGCAATCTTGCCAAGTGCACATTAGAAGTGCTAAGTGGGAAAACTGCATGTTGAACCCCCTTTATGGCTTTTTCCATACGGCTGTCCGACGGATTCGCTAGTATCAAACCCCCTTGAGGCCCGGGAAAAGTTTTGTGAGTAGAGGCAGTCATAAAGTCAGCTCCTTCCCTTAAGGGGTCTTGGAAGGCCCCACCAGCTATGAGCCCCAAAACATGAGCCCCATCGTACACTAAGTAAGCTCCAACCTCTTCTACTACACTTTTAAGTTCTTTTACTGGATGTGGGAACAGGAAAAGACTTGCACCCAGCGTAACCAAGCCTGGACGCGCAGCTCTAATTATTTCAATTGACTTATCTACATCTATGTTTAACTCTTCCATATCATAGGCAAGGTTTATAATTTCAAGCCCTAGGACTTGCCCTGCTAAGCCGGTATAATCATGGGAGATGTGGGCGCCGCAACTTAGAGGGGCCACAACCATCTTCCTGTTTTTGGTCACGTTTGAGAGCCCTTTAAACGTTGCCAGATTTGCATGCGTGCCAGAAACCACTCGTATGTCTGCCCAATTGCAGTTAAAAAGGTTCTTAACTAAATCGGTAGTGCAATTTTCGATTATTGTTATGTATTTTTGCCCTTGATAGTGTCTTTCTTTAACATGTCCTTGAAGGTCATTTTCTCCTTCAGAATATCTGGACTCAAGATCCATGCAAAGCCTAAGCATCTCCTTAACAGCCGGAGATTTTATACCTTCGCTTGCGATTAGGTTTATACACTCTAAATCACGGTATTTTTCATGAGCGTAACTAGCTTCAACAAGCTCAACGAAAATTCTTGTAAACTCGTCCATGCCGCCCATCCCAAAGTCTGCAAGGCTTAAATGGCAAACGCACACTTCCCTATAACTGTTTCGATATAATGAGCAAAAACATTTACTTAGACGGAGAATATTAAAATAATTTGAGCTTTTACAGCAGTGAAAGCTTATATAAAATTATTTAGAATTTATTAGCCTATTTACAAGGTCTCTTGGGATTACAAATGATCGATAGAAGGTTAATAATGCTTCCAGGGCCAACGAACGTTCCAGAACGCATCGCACATGCAATGATCCAGCCAATGATAAATCACAGAGGAGAGGAGTTTCATAAGATTTACTCTGAAATTGAAGCTAACCTAAAGTATACGTTTCAGACGAAAAACGACGTTTTTGTGTTGACGGCGTCTGGAACAGGAGGCGTTGAGTGTGCAGTAAGCAACCTAGTTAATCATGGAGAGAAAGTTATAGTTCCAATTTTCGGAGCTTTCAGCAAACGATTGGCTGAAATAATTAAGTGTAGAGGTGGAATCCCTATAGAGTTGAACCTCCCGTTGGGAGCTGCCCCAAAAGCTTGCCATATTACAGAGTTGATTGAAAAAGAGTCGGATACCAAGGCAATCTTTGTAGTATACAACGAAACATCAACAGGAGTCAGGGTCTGCGAACTTCCCGAGATTGCAAAAATCGCGGAAGAAAATGAGGTGCTCATGGTAGTGGATGCAGTGTCAGCGCTTGGTGGAGATGAACTTCCGGTGGATAAATGGAAGATAGATGTTTGTGTGACGGGTAGTCAGAAATGCTTAGCTTGTCCACCAGGACTTTCCATTATCTCCGTAAGTCAGAAGGCTTGGGAGAAAATAGAGAAAACCAAGAACAAACCGAGTTACTTTGATTTAACATTGATGAGGGAGTTTGCTGCTAAAAAGGAAACACCGTTTACCCCCGCAATCCCACTGTTTTACGCCTTAAATGAAGCGCTAAAAATGATGAGAGAGGAGGGGCTTGAGAGAAGCATTGAAAGGCATAGGAAATGTGCAAAGGCATTTTACAACGCTATAGAAGCGTATGGGCTGTCCGTTTTCCCAAAAGACAGAGAAGTTCGCTCAAACACTGTTATAGCAGTTAACGTCCCCGAGAAAGTTGACGAAAGATTGGTACGTAGCATAATGCGAGACAAATATAAAGTGGTTATCGGCAGCGGAATGGACGAATTAAAGGGTAAAATTTTCAGAATTGGAAATATGGGGAAAGTAACTCTGGCAGAAGTGGTTACAACGTTAAGTGCGCTTGGGAACGCTCTAATAGATGTCGGATATGATTTAAACATTAAAGCTGGACTCGAAGCCGCAGCCAAAGTATTTAATTAATGAAAAATTTAAAGGTGAACCTGCACATGCTCTGCTACATTTTTGAAATCAGAGTTTAACGCATTCTTGACATGGTTTTTCACACACACCTTCAAGAGTGTGCTTGAACAGTTGAATTATTTTTGATGCAATGTCGATTGACGCATCTTTTTGAGCTTCCACGGTCTGGGCACCTATATGCGGTGTGCACACCACATTTTGCAGTTTAACAACCAGACAAGAGTTAGGCGGTTCCTTCTCATAGACATCTAACGCTGCCCCTGCTATTTTTCCAGTCTTTAAGGCTTCAAAAAGGGCTTCTTCATCAACAACTAATCCTCTAGAAGTGTTTACGATGTAAACGCCATCCTTCATTCTTTCCATTTCATCTTTGCCTATCATGTGATATGTTTGGTTTGTAAGCGGAACATGTAGCGTTATAACGTCGCTATCGCTTAGAAGTTTTTCTAAGGACACAAGTTGTGCGCCAAGCTCATTGAGGCTGTTCTCAGATGGCTGGTTCAAGTCGTATACGAGAATTCTCATTCCAAAAGCTTTGGCAAGCTGTGCAACCCTCTGGCCTATACGTCCAAATCCTATTATGCCAAGGGTTTTGCCGCGTAGCTCCCAACCTTCTAGTTCATTTTTTATCCATTTTCCATTTTTCATTTCCCGGTCTGCGCGGGGTATTTGCCGAGCAAGGGACAATATTAGACCTATCGTTAGCTCTGCCACGGAGTTAGCCACAGCATCTGATGCACAGATGACTTTTATCCCTTTTTTCTCAGCATATTCAACGTCTATATTGTCCACACCAGCTCCAGCTCGAGCTACTACTTTAAGATTTTTGCCAGCATCTATGATTTCTTTTGTCACCTTAGTTCTGCTTCGAACAATTAACACGTCGCAATTGGCAACCTCTTTTTTGAGTTCTTCATAAGCGATCCCGGGCTTATTTAAAACTTCAAACCCGGACATTTGGAATAGCTTTACACCCTCTTTATCGATTGGATCACATATAAGAACCCTCGGCTTTAGCCTTTTTTCACTCACGTTTTCCTCTACATGCCTTTTTGAAATGAAATCCTTAATTATGGGCAAAGCTTCGTCAAGCCTCTCAGAGTTTAAAACCACCTTGGCATATTTTGTGAGAATTGGTGCGGGATTAAAGGCTATCCCAAGCCCAGCCTTGCTTATCATACTTGCGTCATTAGCCCCATCCCCCATAGCGATTACATTTTCCAGTTTAACACCATACCGCTTAGCCAGACATTCCACATGTATGTCCTTGTTAGCGTCCACCACTAATTCAACCCCTGCGAGTTTGCCGTTATTGAAAACCAGTTTGTTAGTTACGGCAAAATCAAGCCCAAGCTTTTCTTTAACGGGATTCACAACTATGTCAAAGCATCCCGTTACAACTCCAACTTTGACATTTCCGAACTTCCGCAAAGCGTCAATAAACTCACATGCACCCGGGTAAAGCTTTAAAGTTCTAGCAGCTTCTAGGCATTTTTCGTATTCAATTCCCCTAAGCAATGCAATCCTCCGGTGTAAAGTTTCTCTCCAATCTGAACGCCCTTCAACACCGTTCTTGGTAAGCTCTTCTATAATGTCACATTTGCCAACCATTTTAGCAAGTTCCAGAAGGTATTCGCCCTTTACAAGCACTCCTTCGAAATCTAAAACCACTAGAAACATAGCAGACACCTACCGAAAACGTTGATATGATAAACTGTGAAAACCGAGAAAAGAGCAGCATACTTTAGCTGGATTGGCGAGCCATCACTACCGGCCCAACACAAAGATAGCCCCTCATAAATAAAAACTTTTCCCTCTGGAATGTAACATCCAATAGAGGATGAAAAGAAACAAAACGCACGTGACAGAAAAGAGATTAACCCTTTTAGATTTGGCGGGCCCGCCGGGAATTGAACCCGGGACCCCCGGGTTAAAAGCCCGGTGCTCTATCCTTACTGAGCTACGGGCCCTCTGCGTATTTAGAGCATTTAAATGGTATTAATAAGTTGTGCGGTGTGCTTCTTTTAGAAAGGGTTTTAAGCTTTATGGTGATTTGTGTGGGAAGGGATGGTTTTGGGCGAGCTTGTGTTTGTTGGTTTGGGTTTGCATGACGAAAAGGGCATTAGCCTACAGGGCCTGGAGGAGGCCAGAACAGCCTTGGCTGTTTTTCTAGAAGCTTACACGAGCTTTATGCCGGGCTTTTCCTTGGAAGGTTTTGAGAGGCTTTTGGGCAGGCGGGTTGTGATTGTTTCGCGGAGGCATCTTGAAGATGATGATGGGCGGGTTGTTTTGGATGCTGCCAGCAGGGGCAAAGCGGTTTTGCTCGTCCCCGGCGATCCGCTTGTTGCAACTACGCATGTAGCGCTCAGACTCGAAGCCGAGAAACGTGGAATTAAAACACGGGTTGTTCACGGCGCTTCCATCGTTTCCGCTGTCATGGGCTTATGTGGCCTACATAACTATAAGTTTGGTAGGAGCGTGACTATACCGTTTCCGGAGAATTTTTCGGAAGCGCCTTACATGGTTTTAGCCCAAAACATAGGTTTAGGGCTTCACACATTATGCTTGCTGGATATTGACGTTGAGAGAAACCGATTTCTCACAATTCAGGAGGCCCTTGAAACTCTTTTAAAAATTGAGACTGAGAAGCGGTTAGGCATCATAGGTGAGGAGACTCTTGTCGTGGGTGTCGCAAGGGCTGGAAGCCCGGACCCAACGGTTAAGGCTGGCGCCATCAGAGAGTTGTTAGGTTATGATTTTGGCGGTCCACCCTACAGCCTCGTTTTTCCCGGGAAACTCCACTTTATGGAGGCTGAAGCCCTCATAGTGCTTGCCAAGGCGCCTGCAACTGTTAGGAGGCTTATGGAGTGAGTCTCGAACAGCTTGTTGCAAGGTATATTGCTTCAGCCGAGCGTGTTTTAAGCGAGCTGCAAATAACCGTCAAAGATGATGTTTTATGCTTGCCTAGAAAGGCTATTCTTGAGGTTATTGATTTGGCAAAAGCCTATTTGCATGATGCCAAATATTATAGGAACCGCAAGCGTTTTGACGTAGGTCTAGCCTCGGTGGCTTACTGCGAAGGCCTGCTGGATGCTTTAAGGATATTGGGGGCGGTGAGGTTCGAATGGCCAACGAGAAAAGAAGGGAACACGTGAAAAAGCGAACGGTGGTTCTGGCTTCCGGAGTATTTGACCTACTGCATCTTGGACATGTCAGATATTTGGAGGAAGCCAAGAAGGCTGGCGGAGAGAACGCCGAGTTAATTGTTATTGTGGCAAGGGATAGCACTGTTGAGAAGCGGAAGGGCTACAAGCCAGTCATGCCTGAAAACCAGAGGCGGGCACTTGTGGAATCCTTGAAAGTCGTGAATGAAGCCATTTTAGGTTATGAAGAATTCGACATTGGCAAGGTTATTGAAAAAATTAAACCCGACATCATAGCCGTAGGCCATGATCAAGACGGGATGGAGAAAGCCGTAATGGACTATATTCGAAAGAAAGGCCTAAGAATAAAAGTTGTGCGTATCGGCAAATTCGGCGAAAGTGAACTGGACAGCTCTTCGAAAATAAAGCAAAAAATTATTGAAGACTATAAAAGGGTAAAATAGTTGTTCAAAATCTTGGAATGTTCACTTTTATGGAAGAGTCAAAACTTCAACTTTTACTTTATGACCATCTTTCAGGTTAAGATGTTTTCTCAAGCATACTGGGGCTATTAACTCTATCACCGAAGTGTCGTAGTGGCTTCTCATAGCTGCCACAAGGGCACCCTTAACTTTGTTCTCTATAATGACTGGGTAACATTTCACCGGCCCAAAAGTGCGATCCTCACTTTTGAAGCCTTCAACCTCAATGGCTGGATAAGCTTCCAACTCCAAGCGGGTTTTGACATCATAATCCGACGATAATTTTAGGTTCAATGTTCCCGGATATGGATCGAAGCCAAGCTTTTCCATGAACTGTCGCCTGTAATGGTCTCTTGTCACATAGTAGGCGCCTTCGCCAAGTCCTGTAAAAACCACACCTTCAAGCGTCACCGAAGGCGGGTAGGCGGTTTCCATCAAAAAGCGCAGGTTTGCATAAAGCCTTTTAAGCTGGCTGGCGCCTGGTTCTGCAATTTGCACTAGACAGCCCTCCGGTGTTATGGTGCGTTTTATCCAGCCTTTGAGTTCAAGCTCAATTAGATGGCGGGAGGCTGACTGCTGAGAAACACCCAGTTTTCTAGCTAAAAACTCCGTGGAGATTTTGGCAGTTCTACGGTGGGCGCCTAGCTCCGCCAGCTTCAAAAGTGTGTAGAGATGGCGCCAGTCTTGCTTTTCACTCATTTCTTTAGCCCTTCGCTTACTCATTTAAGGGTGGATACTTCTATATTTAAAGAACACGAAATCTTGTTAAGCTTGGCTACACGTGGTATTCGCTGCAACAAAAATGTTGCGAGCATCAACCATTTGAGCTGAAACATACACAGCCTCTGAGGCTGTTGTTATGGTGAAGGATATAACATATGTGCCATTGCCACAATCCACAATAGATAAGCTTCGAATGGGCAGCCAAACTTCAGGAGCTTGTCCCCAATAGACATTTACTTGTTTGACTTTAGCTGGTTTATCCTCATTGAAAACTTTGCATGTCAAACTCACAGTCTTAATTGTTTCATTTTCGCCAATTGTGTAGTAACCGTTAATCACAAGGGTGGTTGTTATGTTTAAGGCGCTATGTATGGTCAGATTGGATGCTGGTTCCAAAATTTTAAGCGTGTATAGAACATATGCGCTTGAAACACCGAGTCCAGAGCTACCCCATGAAAGCTTTATACCATCATCATATCCGGCAACGCTTGGAAGCGTGTAGGCAATTTGGCATGGTTGCTGTGGATGCAACTGCATATAGGTGTCTACAAGCAAGGCAAGATTTTCCGCTAGAACGTTCTTTCGTCCACCGTTCGTTATATTAGCGAGGGCGCTCACTACGGCGTTTCTTAAACCAGTATTTAAGGCCAAGGCCAACTCGAGGGTGGAACAATTTTTCATTGTTTGGATTTCTGTTGTCAACTCGTATACGTAGATGAATGTAGATGTTATCAAGATAGCAATAACTAAAGACGCGACTATTAAAAGCTGCCCGGAACTGTTAGCCATAAATGCTTTGCCAGTTTTCATTACTTCGCCACCGCTAAGTAGAGGTAAACCACATAGTAACGGAACTCCGGGCTTTGACTTGTGCAAACATATTTTACAAGGGTTACTTCTTGGCTGTTTAAGCCTCCGTTAGAGACTGTTTCAGTGTTAACTCGTCTCATTTGGCTGTCATAGACGGTTAAGTTGAAGGATACACCTGCTGGCAGCAGCAGATTTAAGGCTTCCCTAAGCCCGGACCAGTTGCCGGCGGTTATGTAGGCAGCCAAGCTTCCGTCAGAGTCCAATTGCAAAAGCGTCTGCATGCCAATGGAGGCCAAACCGTTGTTCGTGGAGTTTACGCTTTTGGTTGTTAAGTTCACTGAAATAGTTAAGGCTGAAAAGATTATGAATAAGGCTAGAAAAGCCTCAATAACCCTGATTTGCCCATGATTTCGTCCTTTCACGTTTTTGGGCCCCCGATGAAGATTATGCACTTGTATATTCCATAGCCAATGCTAACAAGGTGCTCAAAGGCGTAAACGTTTGTGGTGCTCAGTAAGCTTACGAAGTCAACACCCACCTGAACTGGAATCTGCGGGTAAGCAGTCCACTCTACGAAATTTTGTGTAGCGTTTAAGCCAAAAACAATAAGCACTGTGGGGCTTTCATCGATGGATTCTGGAATGCTGAAGGTGTTGCTTCCGGTTTGTGTCAACCGCCATGCATCGTTGAATGTTATAGCGTAGGCGCTTGTTAAAATCGCCTCGCTGCTGGTCGGCGTTACAGTTAGCGTGTTATTTATTGGGGAAAGCTTCAAAAAAGTGCCTTTTGATGGTGGTTCGCCTCGACCAGCTATAGAATAAACGCCATATGAGACTACACGGTTGTTGTACGTGGATTTTGCAAAAACAACAAGCAACGCTGGGCTTTCAAGGCTTATTGGAACTGTGACGTTGAAGCTTGCTCTTCCACAAGCATTTTGAAACGTGTAGGTCTGCAGGAGGCTTTCCGCCAAAACAAAGACCTTCAAATTCGTAAAGACAGCTAAGCCATCATCTTTTTCCGTCGCCGCTTCAAATGTGTAAATCATCTTATCTGAATCTTGAATAACTGCCGTTAGGTTTAGCTTCACATTGAAAATAGGTTTAATCTCAATCCTAAAAGAGATGTCTGGTGATTTTAGGCTCGTGAATATTTGGGAATAACTTAAACAGTAGAGATTTTCACTGTTCAACCTCGAAACTTTATCTATGTCGAGGGCATATGGACTGCTTGCTCCAGCTTCAGCTAAGCCAAACTCTTCTGGAACTATTTGCCCATCCAGTCCCCAGTTGGCTGGCTTTCCAGTATAGAGCAGTATGCGCTTGGCAACTTCGCCGAACCTTTGAGAGGTTTCAATTTTGGCTTGTGTGTTTATAAGAGGTTGAAGAATTTTGGCTGTGGCCGTCATAGCTGAAAGCACTAACAAAACCATGAGCGCACATGCAAAAAATGTATCAATCGACACGGCTGGCATAGCCTCTCACACCATCTATGGTTGAATTGCTAAGCCAAGCATGCCTCCCAACAAGCTTTGGGAAAGCGCGAGGGAAATATGAGCCGTCAAGACAAGCATAGCTGAATATTTAAAGCCAGCTGCAAAAGTGCCCTCGTTAACTTTGCCCACGAAAAAACCTGAAAGCCAGCACTGTAGCAATATGCCAAGCGAAAAGAGGTTCATCTGCTCCTGCAAAGCAAAGAATGGTGTGGGCGTTGCCCCTGGAAGCGAAAGACTAGTCAAAGCGTAAACCGTCAAAGCCACCATAGTGGTTGTTAGGGCGATTAAAACGCTCCAGATGAAAGCTAAAATCACATATGGCCTTAATAGAGCTTTCTTATTAACTTCTACATCTTTCTGTTTTTCGCTATACTCTGTCAATATTTCAAGGGCTAGACTGGAACCTCCACCAGTCTTTATGGTTTCAACAAGAATTAGGAAGTTTACTAGAACTGGCCAAGTTTGAATCTTCCTCTTGACATTTCCGAAAATTTTTCTTAATGGGACACCCCACTCCATCTGGCTTTTGATGAGCGCCAAAACTTCTGAAAATTTGCCGTAGCCTGGGCGTCCAGCGGCGTGTATTATGCTTTTCTCCGGTGAAAGACCAGTTTTTCGTGCTTCAGTCACGTCTCTTAAAAAGCTGGGTGTAGCGTTTTCAGCAGCATTGTTTATTCTAGCAATATCTATGTAAAATCCGGCTGCTGGAACGGAAATCGCCAGTAAACAAGACGTCACCAAGAGAGGCGCGACTTGCGGTGCAGTCAAATATTTAAGTTGAGGCATTGTAAAAGCAAGCGCCAAGAAAACTGCAGCGCCTATAGCAGTTACCACCGCCACTTGGTATGGCTTTTTGACACCTACAAGGTTGCTTTTCCGCTCTATGTGGGCAAAGACCATGAAAACCACCGAGATCAACGGCGTTAATAGGAATATGAGGAGGCATACAACCTCCGTGGAGATCCCTGGAGCACCCGATGCCCTCATAGGGTCAAATATAGATGTAGATGAAAAGACTATGAAGAGGATGTAGGAGCACAATGTCACAATAAGCATGACGGCGTAAGCCTCCACAATAGTTCCAAGCCTTTCGATGCTTCGAAGGGCGGCAGCGCTTTGGATCTCGAAAATGGAGCGAAGCTTGCTCCTAAGATAGTTTACGACGTTGCCTCCGCTTCTGACTGCTGAAACATAGCCCAGCAAGAATTCACGGTAAACCTTTGACTTGGTTTTTTCCGCCCTTTTCTGCATAACCGTCAACGGATCGTAGCCCAAAACCTCCACTTGACGGACAACCTCCTTCGCCTCTTTCTGAAAAACTGGCAAATGCTCGATGCTGCGGAGTTTCTTCCAACTTTCATAGAGAGTGACTCCGCTTGCTGCCAAAATGGTGAATAGCAGCGCTGCGAAGGGTAGCTCCCGATTTATTTCGCTTGTATTCTCCTCCATTAAGCGATTTAACAAACCTCCGAAAATCTTCGGTCCCTTGAATGACGCTTGCATTTTTCACCACCCGCCTTTTTCGAGGAACTCCCTCTGGAAAAGCTCGGGATTATTGTAGTATTTGCTCAAGACTTTGTTAACGCTTAGGTAGTCACGGATGCCATGTTCCACCATGTGAGCCAAAACTCGCTTACGATATTCCAATTCGTCCAAAAGTCTTTCCACAGGTATGTCAAGACTTGAAGCCATCTTCTTTAAAAGATGGCTTTCCTGCAGATTTTCCAAGAACATGTCTGTGGAAGGGTTCCAACTGAAAACTTCTTGATAGCTATTATAATCTTTGATTTCTGTAATGCTAACGAACTTTCTGCTGGAAAGTCTTCTTTCGGATTCCAGGAAAACTGGTGTTCGAACATGTTTGACTGTTATGACACAATTCATCAGCGGAATTATAGACGTAGGAATATTCATAGGCGGCTGGGTCAACCGTTTGATAGCTGTATCTACGTCCTCAGCGTGCAAAGTACACAGTCCACCGTGACCAGTGGCCAACGCTTGAAACAGCACATAGGCTTCTTCGCCTCTAACCTCGCCGACAATTATGAGGTCTGGGCGGTGGCGCATCGCTGACTTGATGAGGTCATATAAAGTTATTTCGCCCTCGCTCTCCGGCCCGAAGCCTGACCGCGCAATTGTGGATGTCCAGTTTTCATGAGGAAGGTTGATTTCAGCAACCTCTTCTACGGATATGATTTTGTAGCTTGGCTTTGTAAGGCATGCAATTGCGTTTAAGGCTGTTGTTTTTCCGGCGCCGGTAGCTCCAATAATCATCACGGACATCTTGTTCTCCATCAAGAGCCAGAGATAGGCTGCTATGCTCTCGTTTATGGTTTCATTTTCAATTAAGTCTATGATGGTGAAGGGGTCTTTGCGGAACTTGCGAATTGTGAAGGCTGTTCCGTAGGGTGTGGTTTCTCTGCCGAAGGACACGGCTAAACGGTGTTTTTCCGGAAGCGTAACATCCACTATTGGATAAGCTATGCTCACATGCTTGCCGGACTTGTGGACAATGCGCATGACAAAGTCTTCAAGTTCCTGCTCGTCCCGGAAAACAATGTTGGTTTTAATGTTCTCGTATTTCCGATGCCAAAGGTAAACGGGTTTGCCGACACCGCTGCAGCTGATATCCTCCACATAATCGTCATACATTAAGGGGTCTATTTTACCGTAGCCTGTGATGTCTCTTTCAAGATAATAGAGGATTTTGCGCACTCCGACTGGAGATACACCTATCAACACTTTCTTGTGTTTGACGAGAATGGCGGGTATCTGCCTCCTGAAAGATTCTGCAAGTGTTTCCTCGCCTTCCGGGGCTTGCAGCTCAAACTCCAAAATATTTCTAAGCCGAGCGTAGCCTTCACGTTCCTCCCTTGACAAGGGAAGCTCGTCGAGAACATACATGTATTCCAAGGTTTCCTCCTTTTGGACTATAGCCGCATAGGAGAAGGGCGGCTTAAGCGGATAATACTCAACTTCCACGTAGCCCTCCGGGACGCTCCACCTTTGAGTTTCAAGCACACCCGCTAGCTCAGCTTGTTCCCAAAACGTGTCTTTGGCTTCTTGTTTCTCGCCGCCTTTCCAAAGTTTAAGGTTAAACTTCAAACATTTCACCATCCAGTTTGGCTTAAACTTGAAATGACGATTCTAGGAGCTGCGGCGCCTGTAAAGCATGTCAGATGGATGGCGCCATAACCGCTGACATAACAGCCTGAAGCCTCCGCCTTGCAGGACAAAAAGACGCGAAGCACACCGCCTTCGGTTGGAGTGTCTCCAAAGCCGCCTTCCAGCCAAGCCCTAACTGAATCATTTCTGAGGGCAAGCCAGTACTGTTGGCGGCCTAGAGCGGCTGGCGCTTGAATGTATGTTTCAGCCGAAACGTTTGTGGTTAGGGCCATGGTCAAGAGTTCTGTGGCTTCAGCCGCCACATGATCCATCAAGTCCCTAAGCTTCCAAACTTCAGACGAAAAACGTATGGCGTTAGCATAATCCATAAACGAGGCTAAGAGAATGCTGGACACGGCGATCAAAGCGAAGAAGGTGTAGAGGTAGCCCGGGGTTATGGCTGGCATCCTATAGGTTCACCGCCTGCACGTTTACGTGGCAAACGTAGGTTTCAACGCTTACAACAGCGCCCTCCGCACCACTTTGCACCGGCAGCCAAACCGTTGTTTTGGCGTTATAGGAAGAAGCTTCAAGGGCAAGAGAGGAAACCGAACTGTTGAACTCGAAACGCATGACGGCCGAAGTAACGTTCACCACTGAAACTTTCAGGTGGAAGCTTCCATAAATCGAAAAGTTTCTGGAACAGCCCAAGCTTATGATGTAAACGCGTATAATGTTCAGCGGCTTTGCTTCACCGTTTGCGCCAACCGCCAGTACTGTTGCCATCGGTCTATAGCATAGGGCAAGCTGCTGGGCTTTTTCGCCTTCCTCGTCAAAGTCAAAGAATAGTTGGGTGACAGTGTAGGCGCCCTGTCCCACTATGGTTCGGCTGTCACCCCTAACGAATAGACCTGCTTGGCTTTCGGCCAAGCCCTCAAGCGCATACGAGACTTTCCCAACGGAACCGTTGAACACTACATGCGAAAAGGCTTGGCTGTCCGTCAATGCTATTGTTAGGTTTTTAGCCAAAGGCCTCGAGTGGAAAAAGCATCCACAATCCTCCATGTAAACGGTTTTGGAGACGCCTGCAGACCATGCCACAAAACGGATAGCCTCGTCCAAAGCTTGCATATTTCTTTTGGCGACTGAAACCTTCAGCTGGGCGGCTTCCGCGCTTATGCGGGCTATGGCAAACCCGTAAGTGGCCGATATTATGACTATAAGCGAAGCAAATAATAGTAGATAAGTGACTGGAATAGCCAAGCCCCTTCTTGAATGTACAAGCTTTCCTAGGCTTTTAACGGACACTTTTACAGTCTCCTCTCTTGCAAACCGCCGCCAATAATAAACATTTGACAGACGTGTTAAGATAAGATGGTGTGTGTAGAACAAAACTACACATAAGCTAAAGACTCAAAATCCATAGTGATGATAAACAAAAAGTAGGAAAAGAAAAGGGAGTTGCTGGCTATTTTACGTGGCTGCTTCAACGTTGGCTTCCTTGTAGTATTGAGCGTTTGAGGTGAACACTGTTATACCGACTGTCAAGCCAATGTCGTTCATAGAGAGGCTGTCCGGGTTCTTCATGTAAATTATGATGGTGTATCCAGACTTCAGTGTTAAGTCCATGTTGGCTTTTCCAGCGGATAACGTTAAGTTTTTACTGGGGTTTTGTGGGTCTTTAATCCCAATGTCTTTTTCAGCAGCTATGTTGTCTATGAATGGCAAGTCCTCAGATATTCCTCCCTTGGTCACACAGTAGAAAACGTAATCCCATGAAACTGTTTGTCCTCTGACTGCGATCTTGTCGAGGACGACGTCACGTCCGCCTGTGTTTATTATCATGATGGCGCCTAAGTAGTAGCTTGAGTTTTTGACCCAAAGGTGGGGCTTTGTTAGGAATAGGGCTTCTTCTTGTACTCTGGTTGTTGTGACGTTTATGGCGTAGAACGTTACAACCGTTGCCAACAGCACTGAAACCACTAGAATTATTAGTGTAGTTACTACTGTGCTGAGGGCTTTCTTATTCCTTAGGAGTTTCATTTTTACTTTCGCTCCGTGGTTCAAAAATCAACATTAATTTAATATGATGGTTTGTGCGTAGAACAGAGCTACACATAACTGTTCAACAGTTCAACACGAACTAAAGTTTAAACATGTTTAAAGAATTCATAGGAAATTTTTATTTAGAAAAGTTTTGTTAGCATTCGCTTGAGGAATAGAACAATGAAGGTTCGAGTGTTGGACGTGGCGATGGCCGGGATCTGTGCAGGCTTATACGCCCTAATAGGTCGTTTAACAGATTTAGGCATAACTTTTGGAGGGGTCGCCTTCTGGCCAGCAGCCGTTATACCGGCGGTTTTCTCAGTTCTCTTTGGGCCATGGGTTGGCGGAACCGGCGCAGCTATAGGCATATTTATTCGTGACATGCTTTTCCACGGAGATGCCTTGTTAAGCCTTTCAGCAGGCGTTACTGCCAATTTTGCAGGCGGCTTTTTAATTGGCTATTTCGCCCGCACAAACCTAACCTTGAAAAAAGTTGGCACAAGCATGTTTGTAGGCAGCGTTACAATAGTGGCGGGTTTACTCTTGCCCACTGTTCTGTTGCCAGCAGAGTCTGAGCTCTTCACAGGTTGGCCCGCCTACATAAGCCTCATCGTCTTTACAGCGGCTGTTATTGCAAGTATAGTCATAATGGTAGTTGTCGTAAAACGTTGGCCTGAATGGAGAAGCTATACGGTCGGCTCTATTATCGGGTTGGGAGTTGCCAGTCTAATAATCGCTTTGGTTGTTTGGGGGTACAGCCAAGTCTTTTGGAGCCCGGGAGGCTATTTCAAGGCACCTCTCCCACCAGAGTTTATGTCGCTAATCTTTGTTTGGACTTTCGCCACGGAAATCCCCTTTGTCCTCCTTCTTGGACCGCCCATTATCAAGGCTTGCCGCAATGCTTTCCCATCTTTAACCCGCAACATAAAGAGCGAATAAAATTGAAAACAGCTAAAGCCTTTAGTCCAGCAGCAATTTCAAGCTTTTTTGAGATATGTGATACATTACCGAATGGAACGCCCATTGCGGACTTTGAAAAGATTGGAGCTAGGGGAGGGGGCTTCGGACTACAGAAAGGCATAACTACAGAAGTTAACGTTTCAGAAGCTGAAAAAACAAACATAGTCATCTACATCAATGGGCGAATTGCTCCTGAAGCTGAAACCACGCGAACCGTTGTAGAGACACTTTTAGAAAAAGCTGGTGAAAACCATTGTGTTGAAGTTAAGCATTGGATTGATGTTCCAATAGGAGCTGGTTTTGGCACAAGCGCTGGAGGCGCCATAACAACTGCATTAGCCCTCTCCAAGGCCTTGAATTTAAAGCTAACCTTGAATCAGCTTGGCAAAATAGCTCACATGGCGGAAATACGATGCAAAACTGGTTTAGGTACGGTAGCACCATTGACTATTGGCGGAGGCTGCGTCGTCACCATCGAGCCCGGTGCACCGGGAACGGCCGTAATTGATCGAATCCCAATAACGGCAGATCACGTAATAGTAGCTGGAGTTTTTGGGGCGATACCAACTAAGGAGGTTTTGGCCTCGCCTGAAAAACGTTTAGCCGTAAACAGATGGGGGAGGCAAACCCTTAAAAAAATTTTGGCTGAGCCTTCGCTGGAGAATTTTTTGGTTTGTTGCCGCGAGTTCGCCGAAAAAACTAGTTTCGCCACTGAGCGTGTTCGTAGACTCTTTAGGGCCGCCGAAGAGGCTGGCGCCATTGGTGTGGCTCAAAACATGGTTGGTGAGGCTGTCCATGCGTTAACAACATTAGAAAACGCTGAAAAAGTGGCGCAAGCTTTTAAGCGGATTCTTCCAGAGAACAAGGTTCTCATGGCAAACGTGGAGTTATGCGGAGTGAGGTTGCTGGGGTAAGATTGGCGGCCAAAAAGTTTAGGATCGTAGGAGTTGGCGGAACCTTCGACGAACTACACAAAGGACACAGAACGCTGCTTTTAAGGGCGTTCGAAGTTAGCGAACAAGTTTGGATAGGTTTGTGCACAGATGAATTCGTAGCTAAAATGAATAAACCTCACATTGTGGCTCCATACGAAGAGAGACGGATGGAGCTGGAAAACTTCCTAAAAGCGCATGGTCTTACGGAAAGAGCGAAGATAATGCCGTTGAACGATGCTTACGGAATAACGTTACGGAAAGGCTGCCTCGAAGCGTTGGTGGTCAGTCAAGAAACTGAACCTATGGCCAAAAAGATAAATGAAGAGAGAGTCAAACGAGGACTTAAACCCCTCCACATAATAGTTGTAGACATGGTTCCATCGGAAAACCATACGCCAATCTCTACAACAAGAATACGCAGAGGCGAAATAGACCGAGAGGGACGTCTGATAAAACAGCTGGAAAAAGCACCATCTTAAACCATTTAAAAGAGTTTTGTTTAGACGGCGCAAGCTTTCAAGAAAGTCAATTTGCAACCTGCCTTACAAAAGCTTTTCAAAGAAGATTTGACACAAAACTCAGATAAGTAAACAGCGAGGCCAACAGGGCAATTGAATTTACTCACATGGTTTGATCCTTGGCGTTCGCCTTTTTGCACATGCCCGCCTAAGTTGACTTTTAATCCTTACACTGGTTGCGACCATCGATGCGTCTACTGTTACGCATCCAGCTATATCCCGCGGTTTTATGAGTGTAGACCCAAAAAAGACTTGCTACCGCGGTTGAAACGCGAGGCTGTTAAACTAAAAGGCGAGCTAGTTTCCATTTCGAATTCATCAGACCCTTATCCAACCGTTGAGGCTGAAACCGGTTTGACGAGACGTTGCATCCAAATTTTGGCCGAGTGTAACTGCCTTATCCAGATAATAACCAAGTCCAGCATTGTGGTTAGGGATATAGACCTTTTAAAGCGGGTGCCTTCCATGGTGGCTTTAACAATAACAACGGATGATGTTGAAACAGCTAAAATTCTTGAGCCTTATGCGCCGACGCCTGCTGAACGTCTAAAAGCCGCCGAGAGGCTTTTGGCGGAGGATATACCTGTGGCGGTACGCATAGACCCGGTGATCCCCTACGTGAATGAAAACCCAGAATCCTTGGTTAAAGCCATAGCAGAAATAGGTGTCAAGCACATAACCGCCTCCACTTATAAGGTTAAGGCGGACAACTGGCAACGGCTAAGCCTAGCTATGCCAAAACTCTCTGAAAAGCTTAAACCCCTCTACTTTGAGAAAGGCGAAAAATTGGGACGGTACACTTACCTGCCGAAAATTCTGAGGCTTAAGCTTTTAGAGAATTTGGCGAAGCTAGCTAAAAAACATGGATTAAAGTTTGCTACTTGCCGCGAGGGTTTGAAAAGCTTAAATACAGCAGCCACATGCGATGGCTCATGGCTGCTTAAGACAAATACCATAAAGGCGTCTACGTTTACAAAAATGTCCTTAGACATAGTTTAACATAAACTTCCATGGAACCTAAAACCGGCCGTTGCGAAAGTAAAGTTGTACAGTCCACGTGCCAGTTTTATCCATTCACTTGCGTAGGTTGTTTGGCTGCCTCGTGAGGTTATGTGGCTCCAAAACGTTCCTCAGTCTAATTTATTAGGCCATTATTTAAGTTACGAAGGCAAAATTTAGATTACATCTAAACGGAGACAAGCCTCACGACATGTAAGAAATACGGCAAATGTTAAATTGACAACCAACAGTATAATAAAACGGTGAAACTTTGTCCAAATCTAAAGCAAGAGATGAAGAAATACTCCAAGTTTTAAAGGAGATAAAAGCCTTGTTAGAACCTAAACCACCGCCACCACCACCGCCACCGCCAAAGGGCTTATGGAAGGAGTTTATGGACTTCATTTCTAAATACAAGGTCATGGGAATGGCTGTAGCCTTCATTCTCGGCTTGTATTTGGGCGCTTTAGTTCAAGCTCTAGTAAACGATATAATCATGCCAATAATAACGTTGGTGCTACCGGGAGTAGAATGGGAAGCCTTCACACTTGGACCTTTCCGCATAGGTCATTTCATAGGCGCATTGATAACATTCATTCTAGTAGCGTTCGTAATCTTCATCATAGTAAAAGTAACCAAAAAGTGGGGAGTCGAATAAAGGGCTTAACATCATCTCTTAATTTTTCTTCAGAGGAAAAGTATCATAAACATTCACGCTATTGAGGCTCTATGAGGGTGCATGATGGTTTATCCTCAATGTGGTAAATGCTCAAGCTTTTACTGCAGTCGCATGCCGCTGGAAAAGGTTGACGAGAAACTGCTCCCAAGCTTTTGTCCTATGAAAAACAGCAAAGAAACAATTCAATCAGCAATTAAAAAATACGTGGAAGACGAGGTAAAGCGAATTTACGTTCCAGCCACAATCACTGAGAAAGAGGCCTACCAAGTTGTTAGAGGTGTTTTGATGGCTGTTCGCCCAAGAATAAGGGAACTTATAGAATTCGCTAAACTGATAAATGCCAAAAAACTTGGGGTGGCTTTCTGCGCTGGGCTTCAAGATGAAGCGGCTAGAACGGTGGCGATTCTCGAAGAAGCTGGGTTTACCGTTGCGTCTGTTCGCTGCAAATGCGGCGCCATAGACAAAACAGAACTCGGCGTAAATAAAGACTACAAAATCGGCAACCCATCCGCATTTGAGGCTGCATGCAACCCCATTGTTCAAGCACAGCTTTTAAACGAGGCTAAAACAGACATAAACATCATTGTCGGCTTATGTGTGGGTCACGACATGCTTTTCACCATGCATTCAAAAGCTCCAGTAACAACCTTAATTGTGAAGGATAGGCTTTTAGGCCACAACCCAGTGGCCGCTCTCTACAGCAACTATCATAGGGACATAGTAAAATTTCAGAAGCACCTATGAAAATCCATGATAATTAAAGAAATCTATGCAAAAACCATTCTATCCAAATCAAAAGTTCTAGATTACGTTATCAACCCCTACGTCGGTTGTGAACACGGTTGCACCTACTGCTATGCTCGCTATATTAAGAGGTTCACAAACCACATGGAGCCATGGGGCGAATTTGTAGACGTGAAAATTAACGCGCCCACACTACTTCAACGGGAAATACGCCATAAGAAAGTTGGAAGAGTTTGGGTTAGCGGGCTATGCGATCCTTACCAGCCGTTAGAAAGACGGTACAACATAACGAGAAGATGCATTGAAATTTTGTTGAAGAAGGGGTGGCCAGTCACTATACAGACAAAATCAACCCTTATACTGCGTGACATGGCCCTCCTAAAAGGTCATGGCAACGTTGAAGTCATCTTAACTATAACAACAGCCGACGAAGGGATTAAACAAATTTTCGAACCTAAAGCACCATCCATTAAGGAACGGTTAGATGCTTTGGAGAAGCTACATTCAGCCGGTATTAAAACATGTGTCATGATTGCGCCCTTACTGCCTAAAGCTGAAGGCTTGATCGAAGCAATTGTTGGTAAAGCAGACTATGTGCTGGTGGACAAGATGAACTATCAATATGCAAACTGGATTTATAGGCGGCATGGCCTTGAGTACGCCATGACTCCCGAGTATTTCCAGCAAAAGAAAAGGGAGTTAACAAAACTCCTCGAACGGGAAGGACTATCTTATGAATTTGAATTTTAGAGAGTAAAAGTTATTTTAGCGTAAAATTTGGCTTGGTGTGTATGAACCCCCATTATGCCAAGCTTAAGCTTGGAGAAAAGACCCATTTTAAATGTTTAAGATGCGGGCGGTGCTGTAGCAATGGCCCAAACGTGGGACTTACAGCCTTTGACATACATCGCATAGCCTGTTTTCTTAACGTGGACTGGTGGAAGCTTAAAGGCAAATATGTGGTGGCTGTCATAGCTGATATGCTGGCGGTTCCGACGCTACGCGGCAAAGCAGATGGCACATGTATCTTCCTCGAATATAAAGATGAATTGCCCTTCTGCAGTATTTATCCCATCCGTCCCATGAGGTGTAGGCTATATCCCTTCATGCCCTATAGTCCAAGTAATAGCGAAACAATCTATTTGGACACATGCTGTCCTGGTTTAAAAGCTGGAACTGAGATAGAGCCCCCATGGAAGTGTTTAAGAGAATACTACGTTGAAGTAAAACTCCACTATACGAAGCTTTATAGTTTCATATTCCAAGAAGGATGCGAACCATTAGAAGCATTAGAAAAAACCATTGAAGATTGCATAAAGAAAAACAGCCTCTTTCTGTGAAAACATTTTAAACTCTGCAATTATACAGTTTTTGAGGTTCCAAGTTTGCTGTTAGTGAAAGATGTTATGGTGACAGACGTTGTAACCATTGAACCTAACGTTAACGTTAGAAAAGCTGTAAGGGTTATGAACGACTTTGAAATTGGTTGTCTAATAGTGGTTGAAGCCGGCCGCGTTGTCGGAATTTTAACCGAAAGAGACGTGCTTAAACGAGTGGTTGACGAAGGCAGAAAACCTGAAGAAACACGCGTTGGAGAAGTAATGTCTAAACCACCAATAACCATAAGCCCGGAAGCCAGCCTTGAAACCGCTATAGAACTCATGTTCAAACATAAAGTCAAAAAGCTTCCAGTTGTCGAAGACTATAAACTTGTAGGCTTAATAACATTAACGGACCTTGTCCGCGCTCAACCAGCACTAATACAAACCCTGAGAAGGCTTATGGAAACCTATGAGATGCCTAAAAGCCTAAGCAAAGTCGTAAAATACTACATTGTATAAGCTTGTAAAAGGTCACAACACGATTCGAAAACGTGCAAGCGATTATCCTTCAAAAATTTTTGCGATAAAAAATTTCATCTCATCCATGGACGTAGTAACGTCAACCATCATTTTTCCCAGCTCAGTAACTCTGTATACTCTCTTCCTTCCTTTCTTAACTACAAGTTTAATTAAGCCTTCCCTTTCCATGGAATACAGCCTAGAATATACTGTTCCCGGGCTTAAAAGTAAACCAAACTGTTTTTGGACAAAAACTAAAACGTCATAGCCGCTGAAAGCTCTATCCTTGAAATGCGCCATAATCACGATGTCCAAAAAACTTATAATTATTCGCTCAATAAACTTTTTCTTTATCTTGGAAGCATCAGAATTTCTAGCAACATCAGCCAAGGCCATAAGTACTGAACCGATTATGAGGCATATTACTTTTACCCAAAAGCTAGAATAGTTGCCGAGAGTTTTGGTAGCCCGGGGGAGATTCGAACTCCCGTCAAGGGCTCCAGAGGCCCCCATGCTTGACCGCTACACCACCGGGCTTCGCGTGTCTTCAAGCATTTAAGCTTTAGTTCTCCATAATAACCTTAACGTTTACATTTAAGTACAAATATTCCCGTTGTGGCTTGGCAGCCGGAACATATGAAGAACAATGTTTCAAACCCTATCTTTGTGGCTACTACCGTGGATAATAGCGCTGCAACCGCTTCTGTAATGTCATATATGGATTCAAACATTCCGAGGATTGTACCGCTTTTCTTTTTCTTGCCCAAATCCACCATCAACGCTAAGATTGAGGGACGTTGCAGCGCATAAGAAACCCCAAACAGGAATTCAATCATGTAAAGGCCCGTCATGTTTGGCACGTAAATGTAGCCCAAAGAACACAGCGCACCCATCATCACTCCAGCAAAAAAGACCCTCTCCTTACCATAGACGTCTGTAAGCCTTCCAGCAGCCGTCTTGAAGAGTGCTGCCACACCACAGAAAAACGCGTACAACAAGCCTACGTCCATAACTGTAGCGGAAAACCGATTAATAACAAATATTGGGTATATTGGCCCCAGCAAGCCGACTCCTAAAGAGTATAGAGTACTTAAAGCTAAGGCAAGCATGAGTGTGCGGGATGACTTCAGCATACATAACTCCTCCTGCTGAAGCCATCGCGGAATCATAGCCTATTTTATTCACGTACATTTCTGAGTCGGCTTGCCTCCGGGTTAGGTGAGAGAATCCGAATAGCGCATAAAAATAAACCTTTTGGTGAGAAAATGAACCGGTTTCATGCGGTATGACAAGTCTCTGCGAGAACCTATTTAGTCACTAGGACAGGGCATGAAGCGTTTCGAATAACGCCGTCGCTGACGCTTCCCAAAAGTATCTCCCTTATCCGGCTTAAACCCCTTGCACCTATGACAATCAAGTCGAATTTGCATTCTTTGGCCGCTTTAACTATCTCGTGGACTACGTGACCTTCTAATAACACAGTTTCAACTTCCATGCCTTCAGCCCTCACCCTTTTTGCGCCCTCGGCTAAAATTTTTGCACCAGCTTCTCTGACTGCTTCAGCAACCCTAGAATATTCAGCTGGAGTCACCATCGGAATACTTGGAACAAAAGTCGTCGGTTCCGGCACAAAAAATGGTCTGACACCAATGGAATAAATGTGGATCAACGTGATCTTACTTTCGAACTTTTTAGCTATTTGTATGGCAATGTCCAAAGCCCTCATAGAGTGTTCAGAACCGTCCAAAGGAACAAGAATTTTTTTAAACAAGGAAAACGGTCCTCCGATAATTACTGGTTGCAAGGCCTTAAATATATATTTTTGAAAACTGTCATTTACACCCCAGAATTGAAGGCTAAAAGTAGCTATAAAAGTGAAAAGTCTGTGGATTTTATCTTTCCCTTGGCGTCTATGACAACCTCAAAGCGTTCAGCCCATGGGTGGCCTTCAAGGTCTATAGGACATGTTCCCCTAACAATCCAGCAGTCACCCCTCTGCTCGACGGAAGCAACATCAATTTTTTCAGTCTTTTTCCTCTTCTTTAGAAAGTCCACAACTATCCTTTGGGCTTCCTCTTCCATCAAAACCTTCATGGCATATGTCCCAACTACTTTCGGTTATTTTTTCAGAACAAATGGCATTAAAAGTTATGAACAATGAATCTTTAGCAAAGCTAAACATACGCTAACTAACCATTAAATGCTGATTTGAATTTCATGAAAACTTTTATAAGCGGCATTCAACTCTACATAACGAAGTGCAAAACTGCTTTCTAAATAGGCGGTTTTTGCACAAAAATAAACAGGTAAAGGAGTTAAACTGGCTAAAATGTCTAGTAAAGAAATGCATAAGGCGGTCTGCTCCGACTGTGGCATGGAATGTGAGGTTCCCTTCGTTCCAGACCCAAGCAGACCAGTCTACTGCCGAGCATGCTGGATGAAAAGAAGAGACCGGAGAAGAAGGTACTAGTTCACGTTTAGTCCTTTCATTTAAGCCACTATTTCCTCCATTTTTGCCTTATACGAGAAATATTTATGCTAGATTATTATGGAATAAGCAAAACACGTTTAAGAGATGTAGGTTGAAAGCAGGACGTTAATTGCCCGTGCCGCTAGAGAATTGCGAATTTTTCTTCTGCAAAAGGTCTCAGCAAAAAATGTAATTTATGGCAACTTTTTAATAAGGTTAACCTTTTAGAAGGCAAAGAGGGCGTGTGTAAGTGTTTGAACGATTTGCTTAAGGTTATAATATTGAGTGTGATTCAAGGCTTTACGGAATGGCTTCCCATATCAAGCACTGGACATTTGAAAATTTGCGAAAATCTTCTCGGCTTGAAAGTTCCGCTGCTTTTTGATGTTGTTTTGCACGTTGGAACACTGATTGTTGTTCTGGCTTTCTTTAGAAACGATATTGCAGCCACTCTGAGGGCGCTTACAAATTTAGACTTCAAAACCGAGCATGGAAGGCTAATCCCCCTCATAATTGTTGGCACTGTGCCAACAGCGGCTATAGGATGGTTTTTCTATGAATTTTTGGAACATGTTTTTCATGAACTTTCAGTTACAGCCACGGCTTTTGTTGTCTGCGGTGTTTTTCTCTGGTTAACAAAAATTGGAAGAGAAAGATTCACTGACATCCATTATAAAGAAGCTCTCTCGATAGGGATTGCACAAGGTTTGGCCGTTGTTCCCGGGCTTTCAAGAAGCGGGTTAACCATTGCCGTTGCACTTCTGCTTGGGGTTAAGTGTGAAAAAGCGTTTAAATTCTCCTTTTTATTGTCGATTCCGGCAGTTGTTGGAGCATTGGCTTTGACTCTTTATAGGGAGCATAATATGCTGTTCACATCAACGTTTGGTTTATTTGAGTTTTCTGTTGGAGCAGTTGTAGTCATGATCGTCGGTTATTTAGTCTTAAAACTGCTTTGGAAAGTTTTAGCGAGAAGAAAATTCCACTTTTTCGCCATTTACTGTTGGCTTTTAGGTATTGCTCTGCTTTCAACCACATTTTAGGCGTTTTCTAGCCATTTAGGCTTGCCTTGAAGAAAGTCTGTCAAGAATTTTGCAAATTCGCCGTTTTGGACGTAAACCTCAGTTATTTCCTCGTTCACAAAAATTCTGAAACCCTCGTTCAATATTTTGGCTATCTCTCTGGCTACACCGGCGCTTCTTCCACCACTGTCTTTAAGGCTCTCAGTCAAAAGTGTAACCGCGTCTGTGCATTTTCGCTTGATTTCAACAACCCATCTTCCGTCATCAATGTATGGCCCAGAAATCGTCTCCGAGTTGGCGACATATTTAGCCAAAAATCTTTCACAGTCCGCGATTTTTTCCAGCGGTGGCCCAAGATGTTTTTTGACTCGTGGAAGACTGTGGCTTTCAAGTTCAAAAATGAAAGTGTTTAGATTTTCCTCATCACTCCAAGCAGTATGCCGTAATATTGCGAAATCGTTTGTTTCCAGAAGTTTTGCCAATGAACGTTGGGACTTATAAAGTTGCCCCCATAAAACATCTGGAACAGCGTTAACCTTACCGAAAACTATAAAGAGCAATGTGGAACCACGTTTTTGCAGCGTCGCCTTCAGTTCTTCAACATTTAACGGCTTTGTTTCAGGCGGATAAAAGAATTTTAGGCTCGGCTTTTCCAGAAATGCGCGGGCCGCAGCCACAAAAGTATAAAGCTTTTGAGGATGAACGGCTGCAGCAACGTTTCGTCCCATGTCCACTGGGTCAACGATCACTAAAGGCTCGTTAAAGAGCAGTGGCAATTCGTCCTCTCTGCCCTTAAAATGCTTTTCTATGTCTATGACTATCCGCTTTGTCCATTGAGCAAACGCCTTTAAAACCTCTGCAAAAGAGCCATAGTGAAGAACTAAGAGCTCACACAAATAGCCACTGAAACCTCCCACTTTTATTTCTGCGCCGTAGACACCTATACCCTTCATGAATCTTTTCAAGAGGCGAACTTCGCCATGCATATGCGGCTTTAAACATTTTTTCACGTAATCCGTGTGGTAGGGTGTGCGGTCTGTGGCGCTTAGCCATTCCCCGCGCTGAACTTCATAGCAGGGCACAATGTTAACTCGCACATTGTCTACAAACGCCTCAAGGTACGGGTGTTCCGCAAATCTTTCCACTTGTCTCGCTCCCTCCGTAGCTTTTCTAGCTATTTTTAGGGCAACTTCGCCGAGGTTGGCACGAGGTATACTCGGGGGCAAACGCATGAAAATATCTATGTCTGGCTCTCCGCTGAGCCAAGTGTCCTTGGCCACAGAACCTTCAAGTCGTACTGTTGCTTTTACGCCAAAATATTCCGCCGCTTCCTTAACCCGCTTTTCCAGCATTTGCGCCAAGCTCTCTGTTTTTTCATACTCCTCCAGGTTTGGGGTTATTTTCTCCAAAACGATTTTGCAAACTTTTTCTAACGCACTTTGCATAGTTTTAAGCCCGACCATTCTCCTTAAATCAGCATTTTGGACAGTATTCTCTGAGTGTTGTATAAATAGGTCCTTTGGGCGTTAAGTCGCTTCTTTTAAGCCTTAAACAGCTGGCTTCAATAATGCCGAAGTCAAAGTTTGCATTTTCCATTAGACATCTTGTAAGCTGTGCTTTGTTCCGTCCAGACCTTACACGGGCAATTGTTAAGTGGGGACTGAAGCCTTTTGGGTCTGGGGCAAAACCTAAATCACGAAGAGAAGGCTCTAACTGTTCGAAGATTCCTCGAAGTTGCGTGGAGCCCTCCCTTATCCCGGCCCAAATAACTCGGGGGTTCCGCTGATTTGGAAAAGCACCCAGCCCGTGAAGCTTAATGGTAAAAGGAGAAAATTGAATTTTACACATTGCCTCATAAACCTTGTCCACAGTAGCTGGTGTTATGTTTCCTAAAAAACGCAGGGTTATGTGAACCTTTTTAGGTTCAACAAGCTTTAAATCTGCACCCGCCCCAACTAAAATCCTCTGCATTTTTGCAATGTTCTCTAAGACGTTGGTGTTCTCGATGTCGAAAGCTATGAAACTCCTTATTGTTCCAGGCATCAGCCATTCCTTCGCATATTTTTAGTCCATAACTTTCATAAATGCTTTTAACGTTCTTGGAAATTTCATGGAATAAACCTTTATCTTGTTTTTCAGAAATCTTACCTGCATTATATGTACGAAAAATCCCACATAAAAACCAGACGGAGAGCAGTTAGTTTTAGTTTTCAGCTCCCCCCCAGGATCATGCAAAGAGTGCCGGGGGCGGGATTTGAGCCCGCGACATCTGGCGTTAGGCGCTTAGCCCCGTTCGACTCCAGATTATGAGTCTGGCGCCCATTCCAGGCTAGGCTACCCCGGCAGATTTTTCCGGATTAATTATGATTTTAGCGCTTGCTTATTTACGTTTTCTGAAGAGCAGCAGTCGGTTCCCTTTCGCAAACGTATTTGAACTCAACCTATGATAACGCTCTAATTTCATCAAGTGTTGAGACTGTTTTCATGCGAAATTTAACATATAAAGCAGGTCTCGAAGCTTGCACACGGAAGTCTGCGGCTTTATCGCGCAAACAAAAGTCGAATAACAGTAGAGATTTGCAATAGAAAAAAGAGAATGGTCACATTCGATTTTTAGTTTTCTTTTCCCTAGTAATTATTGCGATTGATGTAAGCATAGCTAATGCAAGAGGTGGTATTATGTTTATTGAGAATTCTGGTATAAGTGGATAACGATCTCGGTTATTGTTGTCAATTATGTATGGTGTGTCGCCTATTTCGTCGCTTCCAGTTTCATTCTGGTAGGGGCCACTGTAAAGGTCAACACCAGCGTAGTCGCTCCAATAGTTTCCACCGCTTGGATAACCCTTGTCCCAAACATTTATCGATGGAGGACATAGATTGTGATCCCATGAATAATCGTAGACTTGATGCGTGTTATTAATAAAGTTGTTATGGTGAAACTTGTTGCTTGAGGAATCCTCGAGATAGAGGCCAATCCCATTGTTTGCTATGTTGTTTCCGGAAATGCTGTTGTTCGAGGATGCGTAGAGCCAGACGCCAATCCCGTTGTTTGTTATAGTGTTTCCAGAGATTATATTGTTTTGTGAACAGAAGAAATAGATGCCATAATCAAAATTTTTGATTACGATGCTTTTGATGGTTACATTGCTTCTGTAAGCCAAATTTAGTCCAATTCCCCATGTTCCTTGAAGGGCGTAGCCTGCCCCATCAATTATTATGTTGTCTTTTTCAACGACAATACTATCGTTGATGTTATCAGTGAAAGTGTAGACGTTCCCAACCCGCTGAATCTTATCCGTCCCCTCAACTGAACCGTCAGCTCTAATATATATGATTCCGCCACCACGAACCTTGGAAACATTTAAAGCTACGCCAAACACTACTGACAGAAGCATCAATGCTGAAATGCCAGAAGCCAAAACATTTTTTATAATCATATCCAATCACTTAACATTTCACGCTATACACATACAAACAACTTTTAAGATTTACGGAAAATCTTCAATAGACACCGACATTTTCGCTTCCACTTTAAAAGAAAAAAGAGGGATGAGGGGGATCTCCATTAAAAGCGTAAATTGGCTACCTGGTACATTTTTGTATTTTTATTTGCGCTTCCTAAAAATATTAAGTCGTCCTTTTTGAAAAACAAGCTATATCTATTTCATGATGAGTGCAAACTGCTTAATAACGCATGTTTATTGCATCAATTGAATAAAAAATGAGGCTATCCAGCCAACAAAGAATACTACGGCTGTTAGAACAAGGCCGCTTATTATTAGTTCAGTTACTTTTCCACTTATGCTTGTTTCCGTAGATATTGCTGCCAGAAAACCTGTAAAAACCAGTACAGCAAGTGTAATCAGTACTGAGATTGGAACCGTCAATACTAATGGCAAGTTCAAGAAGTATGGTATCAGCGGGAAAATCGTGCCAATAAGCCTAAACAATCCAGCATACAGTCCGGTCCTGCGTGGATCGCCAAGTGCTTCCTCGTGTATACCATATCTTTCCTCAGCAAATAATCTCCTTAACAGGTTAGTGTCTTGCATCAACTCTTCGCCGACCATCGTCGCAGTTCCTTTGCTCAACCCCTTCTTCTCAAAAAACTTAATCATTCTCTCTGAGAAAACATCAGGAAGATTTTCCGTAATGATTTTCAATCTTTGCATTATACCTATTTTTATTTGTTTTTCTGTTTTGCCATAAAAATAGAAGCTAACGGCTGAGCTCATAGCCTCTGTAAAACCTACCAATAATCCAGCTATGGCTGCCGCAAATGGTTGTCTATAAACTCCAGCTAAGCCGGCGGATACAGATAGTACGGTTACAAGCCCACCACTAATCTGCGTTAAGACAATAGCCAAATTTTTTAAGAAGAACTTGTAACTTGCAGCGTATTCTTCAAACAGCTCTTCATGTCGAAGCTCATCAATTAGAATTCCCCTAATTGTCGATTGTTCCTCATTTGAGAGTTCTGGATCGTATAGAATGGTGCAATAATTGTTGATGGCTGCACGCTCACCTCTTTCAAGGAACTTCAAACCTAAACCCACGCCTAATAGTCTAAAAACAAAAGTGTAAACAACAACTTTGAGGGAGCTGGCTCTGAAAACTTTCGTTTCAACACCGCGTTTCTCCAGAAATCTCGACCAGAATCTCGCATGTTCCGCCTCAGTTTCGGACAAAACGCCTAATCTTTCCGACAAGGATTCAGCACGATAGCTCTTGGCAAGCCTGCTGTAAACAGCTGAAGTTTCAAGTTCATTCAGTAATGCCTTTTTTGCAAAGTTAATAGTCTCGACTTTAGCCATTGAAACCGCCTCGCAACAAGAAACATTCTTTAGAATTCAATAGAGATGCTTCCCATGTTATATCTAACATTACCAACTTTAAATTCATTTCACTTAAAATTCATTAAAACAATGGAATAGTACTACTAAGTCATCATTGTTATTATATCAATTTTAAAAACATTTAAATTTTGATATATAATATAAATTGCTAGGAGGTGGTTGGAGTGTCTGGAAAAATAATGATGAGGTTTATTGAAAGGGTGAAGGCGTTTTTAAAGAGGAAGCTAAAGGTGTCTAGCTTCAGCCGTTATTTTTAACTCTTCAACTGCGTCAGGTCTTCCTAAATAAACCGTGTCAGTCATTTCCACAAAAAGTCCTGTCTCAACAATCCCAGGGATTGCCTTCAGTTTCTCTTCGAGTTCAGCTGGGTTTTCTATCAAACCAAAGTCCACGTCTATTAAAAAGTTGCCGTTGTCCGTAACGATGGGCCCAACTTTCCCGGAGCCTTCCCTCACTTTGGATTTTCCTCCAAGCATGCTTATTCTGCGAATTACGAGGGGGACAGCGAAAGGCAAGACTTCTATTGGAACTAATTGGCCATTTTCTCCCAGGGTTCCAGCTTTTTTCCTCCAATCCGCGATTATTATAAGGGCTTTAGAGGCTGCAGCCACTATTTTTTCGCGAGTTAGGGCGCCACCCATACCTTTTATCAAGTTTAGGTTCTTGTCTATTTGGTCTGCACCGTCGATCGTCAAGTCTAGCAGAGGGTTTTCTTCGAGTGTTGTTGTTGGGATGCCGTTTTTGACGGCAAGCATGAAGGCTTGATACGACGTGGGAACCACTTTCACGTGTAAGTTTTCAACCCTTATCCTTCTTCCAATTTCTTCTGCTGCGTAGACAACCGTGCTTCCGCTTCCAAGTCCTATTACAAAGCCGTCTTTAACATGTTTTACAGCTTCTAGAGCCGCGTTTCTTTTGGCTTTTTCCAATTCCTCGCTTTTAGGTTTCAATTTCCATCTGCCCCAATCTTTCCAAAACTTTTTCCACTTCAGCGCGGATTTCCTCTATACGTTTTTCAGCCTCTGTTCTTGGAGGAGTCTTAGTTGGTGGTTTCCGCTTTTTCCTTTCTTTTTCCTTTGTTTCCTCCTCTGGTTTTTCCTCCTCCATCATTTTAACTGGCCTAGCCGGAGAGATGGCTATTTCCTTTATAGGTTTAGCTTCAACTTTTGAGCGAAGTTCCTCTATTTTCTCGGTTATTTCATCAAAACGTTCGCTGAAAAGTTTTATTAGATCCTCCTGCATGGCTTCAAGCTCGTGTAAGGCCACAAGCGACTCGTCCTTTGAAATGGCTTCCTTAACAATCATCATTCTCTCTTTATATGTTTGGGCAAGTTTATCCCTCTCTTCTTCGGTTATTTTGCCTTCGGCGTGCGCCTCATAAAGCTTCCTTATAGCGTCGCTTAGAATCTCCCTTTCTAAATCCAATATCCGCAGTTCTTCACGAGCTTTTGCAGCCTCCTCCGGAGAAACTGTTTTAACTATCTTGAAAGGTAAAGCCTTCGCCCCTACTTCGCTACTCCCCTTTTCAGCCGCTGCCTCAGCTTCACCCTTCCTTAATTTCTTCCTCATAGAATAAATGATTATGGAACATGCGATTATCGCCCCTACAGTGGTAATCATAAGCGCGATCGTTAGAGGATCGTCGAAGGGCAAAAGTTTCCCTCTACACTATCCACTAAATTCATAAAGACCTCTTATATATTTTTAAATTGTCCAGCCTGCAATCGTTAGGGCTAATGCCAACAACATTGGGGGCACGCTGCTAAGAAAACAAGAAATCCTTAAATCTGGAAATATAAACAGAATTGACATAGATTGCCCTGGTAGTATAGCCCGGTCTAGTATAGGCGGCTGTCGCCCGCCCGACCCGGGTTCAAATCCCGGCCAGGGCGCCACACTTTTGGGTTCAAATCCCTTCTCCCTGATTTAAATTCGCAGACAGTAAACGGCATAGGGCGTGAATTGAAGGGAATATATGACTACGAGGAGAGGCTTCAGCGGTACAGACGCGTTATAGCCAGCTTCGGCGTCAACGGCGAGGTTGCACTGCGCTTTCTCGACCACCTCTTCAGCCTGAACCTAAGCGTTGCGAGGGTCAGCAAGATCGCCAGCCACATTCCCGCACTGCTCCGCCTCATCCACTTCGATCTAAAGGACGCCGCGCGAAGCGACGTCGAGCGCGTTGTAGCCGCCATAAACAGCAACAGGCGTTGGAGCGCTTGGACCAAGCACGACAAGAAGCTGATCCTACGCAAGCTCGTCCAGTACGCTAAATACGGCAGCTGCGACAGAAGCACGCCAATCCCGCCAGAGGTTAGCTGGATAAGGCTTAAAGTGAAGGACGATGAGAGCCGCGTCACGCCTGAAAAACTCCTGACGCCGGAGGATTTCGAGGCGCTCGTCAAGGCCGCCGATAACCGCCGCGACAAGGCCATGCTCTACGTACTCTTCGAGGGCGCCCTCAGGCCCGGCGAGCTTCTGAGCATGAGCGTGGGAAGCGTTAAGTTCAAGGAGGTTGAAAACGAGTCCGGGAAGTGCAGCTACTGCGTAATCTCGGTCAGAGGCAAAACTGGCCTAAAAGTCGTACCGCTAGTTGTCAGCTACAGGCCACTCATCGAGTGGCTAGATGATCACCCGAGGAGGACGGACCCCGACGCGCCGCTGTGGTGCTCGCTGGCCCCAAACCACAAGGGCGAAAGGCTAAGCTACAGGCACTTCCGCCTCATAATAAAGTACACAGCGAAGAAGGCTGGGCTTAGAAAGGAAGTGTGGCCCTACCTGTTCCGCCACTCAACCCTTACGGCCCTCGCCAAAGTCTTTACGGAAGCCCGCTTAGAGCAGTTCGCTGGCTGGGTTCATGGCTCAAAGATGAGTGCCCGCTACGTGCACCTCAGCGCAAGGGATCTAGAAAACGCCATACTGGAGCTTCACGGTCTAGCAAGGCCTAGGCATGGCATAGACGTACTACAACTAGCCGCATGCCCAAGATGTGGATGCAAAAACGCCCCAAGCCTTGTTAGATGCAGTTTCTGTGGTTTCGTGTTAGACAGAGAGCTGGCCGCAAAGATCGAGGAGGAAAATCGCCATATGGAAGAAGCTATAATCAGGCGAATAGAAAACCTTGAGCGGTTAGTGCACACCATGCTCAACAGCCGAAGCGTTCCTCAAGAATGAGTTTTTAAGTTCCTTAAATTCTCCTACACTTTTTCCAAGTCAACCCTCCGCATAATAATGCAATCGTCACCGTCCACAATCTCACCGCCATCAAACAGCACTAAAATTTAAAATTCTAACTAATGATTTTTGAGAATTTGTCTATAACTTACGAAATTAAGCCCCCTCGTAGAGCCCAGAACACGAGCCAAAATATACGGACGACAAGATTTTGCGAATTCGCTAGATAAATCAGGTCAGGACATTTCGGAGTTAAATTAGCGCCTAAAAAGCGATCGGAGCGGCCAAAACTCTTTGACATAGTGTCCTCAGACGCCTCTATTGTTGGAGAAGCTGAATTTATCGCCACGGAGAAAAAGAATCACTCCTAGAACATCAGCCCACATAACGGGAATTGTCTGGCTACTAGAAAAAGATAGATGCAAAAACAAAATTCATAGCCTTTGAGGAAATGAACAACCTCCAAAGAAATGGTTGAAGAAATATAGAAAAGGAAAACTTATATGGGTGGCATTAATCTTAAATCTTAATACATGAGATGAGTCCCAAAAGATTTACACGAGAAAAAATTAAACTGCTTGAGGTTACGAAGTACAAAAACTTTACAAAATTAAGAGTCCCTCCAGCCGACACATACCTAACTGAAACTCCCGTCCATGTAGGTTTGACCACCACGTCAGACTTGCCGAAATCGCCGGTCACTTCCAGCCCAACATTTAGGCTTAGGCCACTCGACTCAAAGATCGATCGTAACCCCTCGATAAGTAGCCCTATGGCCAGCCTATGGTTCTGAATGTAAAGTGCGTCCACTCTGCCGTCAGCTTCATGATGTTGTAAAGCTTTTCTGATGCAGCCTCGGCAAGAATATTTTAGCAGTGTGTCCAGCACGAAGGCTTTTCTAGGCTTTCCAGAAGGCGTTAGAAGTCCATACTTTATGGCTATGTCGTTGCAAATCTTGTCAAGCCAAATTCTTAATTGTTCGAAGGAAGGCTTTTGATCGTGCATGACTATGAATGTGGAAGCTTCGTCCAGCCGTTTCATGTTTCGTCCTCCTAAGTGACGTAGTCTAAGCCTTCCCATCCACAACTTTGTTGTATGTCATCCTTGTCGTCGGACGCGCTGTCTTGGCGCTGGCTTAAC